>CATKXA010000070.1 GCA_949840475.1 uncultured Thermoanaerobacterales bacterium
TTTATAATGAGTGCTATCTCTGGTTACCCAATAGGCTCTAAAATCACTGCAGACTTGTATCTTTCAAATCAAATAAATGAGCAGCAACTAACAAAAACAGCTCTTATTAGCTCAACTTCTGGCCCGATATTCGTAATCGGTGCGGTTGGTGGCGTTATGCTTAAAAATATTAAAGCAGGAGTGCTTATTTACATTTCAAATATTCTTGCAACTTTGATTTTCGCTTTGCTAAATAATGCTTTCACTAAAAATAAAACAAAAAATAATATTTTGAATAATAACCTCTCACAAAACAGCAATAGCACAAAAAGCAATAATATTCTCTACACATGTGCAAAAGATACTGTTATTGGTCTTTTAATTGTGGGCTTTTATATAGCGTTGTTCTCACTATTTATTGACCTTCTAAAGGATTTAAAAATAATAACAACTTTAAGCTACCCACTAAGAGAACTTTTTGCTCTATGCCAGATAAATACTGAGTTTGCACCTAGTATTATGTCTGGCATAGTAGAGATGACAAATGGTGCAAATATGCTATCAAACACTATTAGCCCACTTTCAATTTCACTCATTAGTTTTTTAATTGCATTTAGCGGACTATCAATAATAATGCAGTCACTCTCTTTCCTAAATAAAACACCTATAAAGGCACATAAATTCATTTTAGGTAAGCTTGCTCAAGCTATAATTTCATTTATTATCTGTATGCCATTTTGTTTGTTATTTTTATAAAAAAATCCCACACATTATTTGTGTGGGACTTTTTATTTTTTCCTATTGAACAATCCGTTGTTTAGTTGCTCCCTATTGTTTCTAACAACATGCAAGTTTTCAACTAAGTAATCTTCAACAGATTTAAGCATTCTATCAATATTCTCTTTAGTAACCGCATATAACTGATTGCAATATTTATTTGCTTCTTTTTGAATGTCTTGAGCTTCTTGTTCGCTCATTTTAATGAGATTAGACTCAGAAACAAGCTGCTCCGCACGCATCTCTGCTTCTTTAACAGTCTTTTCTGCTAGTGAGTTGGCTTGGTTTAGTATCTTCTCTTTTTGAGATAATACATAACTTGCTTGTTGAAGCGAAGCTGGCAAATTACGTTTTAGCTCTGATATTAGTTCGCTACACCTATCTAAATTGACTAAAGACTTTTTGCTCCAAAGAAAGTTCTTGCCTTGGTTAAACTCGTCCTCAAGCTCTTCGATTAATTGAATTATATCCATACTAATCCTCACAATATTCTAGTAGTGTTATATTTGCCCTACCAACTGGCTTATTTTTTAATATTATAAACGAAGAATACTCATTTGGCAAACAATTTTTGCTCTCTGACTCAAAGGCTATTATAGCTTGGCTTGCAAGTAGCTTGTGTTCGGCCAAATATTTGATAGCAATTTTTGCATAATCGCTATTATATGGTGGGTCTAAAAAAACCAAATCGAACTTTATTTTTTGCCTTTTAAACTGCTGCAACGCAAATATATAATCGCCTATTATAATTTGATAATCTTCCTTAACTCTTTGCAAATTATGCTCAAGAATTGGTTTAACAGCTTTGTTTCCATCAACAAAGTATACCTTTTTAGCTCCTCTGCTTATACACTCAAGCCCAAGAGCCCCAGAACCTGCAAATAAATCAAGAACAACAGCGTCCTGCACTTTTGCGTCAAGCATAGAAAACATTGACTCTTTAACGCGTGCAAGCGTTGGACGCGTGCTTAGCGAATCCAAACTTTTAAGCTTTCTTCCTCCATACTTGCCTGCTATAACCTGCATCGTTCCCCCATATATAAACACGTTTAACTCTATCAGTTATTCCCGTGTATATCTCATAAGGAATTGTACCACATTTTTTAGCAACTTCGCAAACAGATATGACATTATCTTTACTTTTGCCAAAAATTACAACTTTGTCGGTAAGTTTCACTTTCTTTATGTTTGTTATGTCTACCATAAAGCTATCCATGCAAATAGTTCCGAGAATCTTTGCCCTCTGACCGCGGATAAGCACATACCCTTTCTTAGATAAAGCTCTTTTAACGCCGTCAGCGTAGCCCGCCCCGCATATGGCAATTTCCATATACTTTTTAGCAACAAACTTGCCGTTGTAGCTCACTTTATCGCCCTTTTCTATCTGCTTAATTTCTCTTATACAAGTTTCAAACTTATGACTACTATCTTTTGATGTGTACACATCGTAACCCACTCGTACCATATCAAACTTATCATCTAAAGTATTAGTGCCCTCAGAATTAGCCACATGGCATATAGGGTCAAACCCATACCTGTTTACAATTTCCTTGTATTTAACAAACTCTCTTATCTGATTTTGCGTTTTTTGAGCATTATTACCCTCATAAAGGTGCGTAAATAAGCCAACAACATCAATATTTCCGCATTTTTGCAGTTTTTGCATGGCTCTGAGCAGTAAATTTTTACTATTGTAGCCATACCTGCTCATACCAGTATCCACTTTTATGTGTACCTTTGCCCTAACGTCATAACTTTTGGCGATTTCTTCTATGTCTTTAATGCTAGTGCAAGTGCTTATTGTAAATTCTGCTCCTTCTTTTATAGCCAAATTGAGGTCTTTACCATAAAGTGGCGACAATATGATACATGGCACATCAATATTTAATGCCTTATATTTTATAAACTCGCTCAGTTTGGCAACCGCAAAGTAATCCACACTGCTTTTGAGCAACGTACATATCTTTGCCATTCCAAATCCATAGGCATTTGCTTTAACGACTGCACACACTTTGGTACTTTTGTCTGCTTTATTCTTTATGTAATTCACATTGTCTAAAATTTCTCTAAGGTTTACAACAAATTTACACATATGCTTACCTCGATATTTTTATATTATGTGAATATAAAAATTAAGGTGCTACGCAAAATAAAAAAGCTTTATATAAAGCTTTTTTATTTATATTACAAATCCCCCGTCAACGCTTATAACCTGTCCTGTTATATAGCTCGCCTTATCACTTGCCAAGAACTCTACAACATTTGCAATGTCTTTTGGCTGACCAAGTTTGTTTAATGCTGTCTCTTTGGCCAAGCCGTCTAAAATATTTTGTGGAATGTTTTTGCACATATCAGTTAGAATAACGCCAGGAGCCACAACATTTACATTTATATTTGAAAGTCCAGCCTCTTTGGCTAGCGCCTTTGAAAAGCCAATCACTCCAGCTTTAGAGCCACTATAAACACTTTCACTGCTTCCACCAGTTATTCCCCACATTGAAGAAATATTGATGATTTTGCCATAGCCATTAGACATCATATTCTTAACCGCATGCTTGCAAGTGTTAATCACTCCGAGTAAATTCACATCAATAATCTTCTCAACAAGTTCATCAGACGCATCAATAAGTAGGCTCGCATTGCTGATACCAGCATTACACACAAGAACATCTACCCTGCCAAAAACTTTAATAGCTTCGTCAATTAAAAACTTGCAATCTTTAGCAACACCAACATTTGCCTTCACGCAAATGGCATTACCACCCTCTTCTTTAACAAATTCAGCAAGTTCTTCAGCTTCTTTTTGACTTTTTGTATAATTAATAACTATATTTGCTTTTTCCTTAGCAAATGTTCTAACAATTTCAGCCCCAATACCTCTAGAACTGCCTGTAACAACAATTGTTCTCGCCATAATCTTCTCCTATACTTGTTTATCAACAACAATCCAACCCGCACCATTACTGCGTGGTACCTGCATTTCATTTATTAAAGTTAAGTCTTTAAACCATATTAATGTACAATATTTTTTAGTTAATGTAGTTTGCCAGTCCTTAAATTTATCTGTACCTATTTGTTTGCCAAACTTTATACGAATTTCTTCAACTTTTTGCGGAGTAAGTTCATAATACTTAATATCTTTTACTTTGGCATTTGCGGTAACTGTTTTACCAGTCTGCTTAAAATATAATGTATCACCAATATTAACTTTTCCATATGGAGCTGTTTTATTAAAACTAAAACGACTCTCAATAGTTTTTTCACCACTGAGTATCATATCAAAGAAAGGTTGCCTTAAAATTACAATGTGTTTCATAAATAAATTATAGCATTTGATAAAAATTAAATCAAATAAAAGCTTTCAATTCAAATATAAACATTTTCCATTTAAAATTTTATTTATAGAACAAACTTAATAAATTTACTTGATTTTTATCAGTTTTATGATATAATAGGTTTCGTTATGAGCTATGGGTCATTAGCTCAGTTGGCAGAGCACCTGACTCTTAATCAGGGTGTCCGGGGTTCGAGCCCCCGATGACCCACCAAAAAATAAAACTCCACGGGGTTTACCCGTGGAGTTTTATTTTTCTATAATTACTCTGCTTTATCTTCAGATTTAGCTTTTTTAGCTGGTTTTGAAGCTTCTAGCTGAGCTTTCATAAGTTCTCTGATTTCTTTCAAAATGTCTGCTTCAGTTTCAACCTTAGGTTTAGAAGCTTCTTCTGCAGCCTTTTTATCTGCCTCTTCTTGAGCTAAAAGCTCTAAAGCCTCTTGAACAGCTGCTTTATCTTTTAGATTAACTCCTCTCTCTTTCAAAACTGCTTTTTGCTCTTTAGTTGGCTTGTTTTTTGTAATATTCTTGCTTGCAGATTCAAGTAAACCCTTAGACTTCATAACTAGTTTTAAAGTTATAAATAGCACTAACGCAATAAGTAAGAAATCAATTATAGCTGTTATGAATGCACCCCAGTCAATATAAATAGTGTTAGTCCAGTCAACATTAGTAGTTCCCTCTAGGTAAACAGTTTTACCTATAATTGTTCTAGCAGACTCAAGTCCATTAGACCCACCCATCAAAGCAAAAAGTGCTTGGATTAATGGCATTATGATTTTATTGGTTAATGCTGTGACAATTGCAGAAAAAGCACCACCAATAATAACACCGACAGCCATATCCATGATATTACCACGACTTATAAATTTTTTAAAATCCGAAAAAAACTTTTTCATCTATTGCTCCTTTAAATATTAATAATTAAAATTATTATACAATAAAAATTTTTAAGCACGCAATAAAAATCGACAAAAAAAACAGCCAAATTCTGGCTGCTTTTAAATAAATTTTTGTTTTAACGACTGATACTCTTGGTCATTGATAAGTCCAGCTTTTCTAAGTTCTTCAAGTTGCATAAGTTTTTCGGCTAAAATAACAAAGTCTATGTCCTCTTTATCTTTTGACTGCTTGGTTTTTTCCAAAATGCTGGCAGCGTCTTCATAGCTTGAATATCTGCCTTTTATAACATCCTCACGACTATATGAGCGATTGCCCTCATTTTGATATCCATTAACCTCGTTTCTATAGTTATTATCCTGCATGCCGTACACGCAATCGTACTTCCCAGCCTCCATATTTGATAAAATCTCTGAATGCTCCCCATTTGCTAAAGTAACATACTTTAAATTACGAATTTCATTAGCTTTTAATTGCATATTTGCAAGCGGAATTTCATTTTTCATTGATTTACCATTCTTTTTATGCTCTTTAAGCTCTTTCAAAACCAAATAGAACGAACCAGCACAAAGAAGCAAAGCAAGAACAGACAAACCTATAATAGTATAACAGTAATAACTAGGCACATACGAAGCAAGTGTTACAATAAATCCAACAATGCTTATAATAGCTATTATGACATAATAGATTATAGCCGAAATAAGCGAGCCTTTGTAAGCACTAAACTTTTGTTCGTTTCTAGATGAAATAAATATCTCT
>CATKXA010000071.1 GCA_949840475.1 uncultured Thermoanaerobacterales bacterium
GGATACAATGACCTAAAAGATGAACTAGAAAACAGGTTTGGAAGCCCAGAAAGAAATCCTATTGCAAGGCACAGAAGCTACTCTGGATATACGGATGCTGATGATGCTCAATACTTGATTAGAACTTACGATCAAACAACAAAAGCGTATGGGTTAGTTGCTCGCGAAATAATACAAGATATTGATAACGACTTAAAAGCAATGCTGAATAATCAAAATGAGAAAGTGAGGTAAATAGAAATGGAAAATTTAAAACAATTTACAGATAATATTTATCTTATTTTAAAAGACAAACTAAATGAACTTCAGATCCTTGAGCAAGAAAAAGAACAGATAATGCAAAGTTTTGCTTTGGCTGATAACAGCCAAAGGCTAAAAATTGCTGATCAAATGAAGCAGAGCGAAAACAAGTTTAGGGCGTTGTGCGAAAATTTACTTGAGCTAAAAGAAAAAGTTGCAAAGTTAAAAACTGAAATTATCTAATTTAATTATTTTGCAATAAGACACTTTAAATATTATGAAATTATAGCACAGCTGTGCTATAATTTTTTTAAGGAGTAAAAATCAATGACGCAAAAAGAGATTGATAAATATTCTAAACTTTCTGCAAGGGAGCTAACCGACCTTGGTATTTGCCCAACTTGTTTGGACAAGCTTAGCGGTGGAAAAGTGTACGGCGATAATAGCAAATTAAAGTTCTATGAAGATGATCAAATAGAATGTTTGTATGCAAAGAGTGAAAATGCAGTTAAAAAAGCGTAAAAGGCATAATTATGGAAATTTTAAGAGTTAGTGGTTTATCAAAATCATTTAAAACATTGAAGGCTGTTGATAGCTTGGATTTTGTCGTGCACAGCGGGAAGTTGTTTGCGTTTTTGGGGCAGAATGGTGCGGGCAAAAGCACAACAATCAATATGTTGATTGGAACATTAAAGTGCGATAGTGGCGAGATTGTTTATTCACAAAACAAGAGCTTTAAAGAGTTTAAAGATAAAATCGGTGTTGTGTTCCAAAACAATATTTTTGACGATATGCTAACCGTTGAAGAGAATATGAAGCTTTATGGAAGGCTTTACGCTAAAAACAGCGAGAGCATTAACCAGCGTTATGAGGAGCTTGCAAACTTGTTTAATTTTAAAGAGTTTGAGAAGAAGAAATTTATGTATCTATCTGGCGGTCAAAAGCGAAGAGTAGAAGTCGCAAGAGCATTATTCAACGCTCCAGAGATATTGTTTTTGGACGAGCCGACCACTGGGCTTGATCCCAAAACTAGGAATGATGTTTGGAGCGTAATAAATAATGTTAGAAAGAAGACGGGCATGACAGTGTTTTTAACAACTCACTACATGGAAGAAACTGCTGATGCTGACGAAGTAGTTATTATCCATAACGGCAAAAAGATAGCAGAAGGTTCTCCAGCCGAGCTTAAAGAAAAGTATTCTTGCGACAAGGTAAAAATTGTGCCAGTCAACAAGAAAATGTTTGAAGAGCTCGCTAGTATGTACGAGTATAATAAAGTCGCGGACTATTATGAATTTTCATCAAAAAATCCTACTGAAGAGATTGAACTTTTAAATAAGTTTAAAGACCTAGTTAAATTCTTTGAGGTAGTTAGGGGTAGCATGGACGATGTTTTCTTAAATGCTGTTGGCGAAAAGATAATGGAGGTGAGAGAGTAATGAAAAATGTTCTTGCACTATCCAAGCGTAATTGTTTATTGTTTTTAAGAAGCAAATCGACGGTATTCTTTTCTTTCTTTTCAAGCCTTATCTTAATAGTGTTATATTTCTTATTTATAGCAAAATTATACTCTCAAGGTTTTAATGAAGCTGCAAATACTGCACTTTCTTCTAAACAACTCAATTTTGCAATATATAGCCAAATGATAATGGGTGTACTCGTAATAAACTCAGTATCGTTACCTGTTGGTATGTTTATGTTCATGGCTAAAGACCTTGAAACAAGAAAAACCGAGGCTTTGCTATTAACAAAAGCAAAACCTGTTGAGCTTGTTTTGTCTTATTTAATTTCATCACTACTATTAGCTTTCACTTTGAACTTCATGATGCTATTACTATCAGTTATAATCATTGGGGTTTCTACAACTTATTGGCTTTCTGTTGGTACATTTTTTATGCTTGTACTTGCTCTAATTGTTACAACATTTATCAGTTGTTCAGTCGTGCTTTTAATAACCGCAATAGTCAGGTCTTCTGCTGCGATTGGTGTAGCAAATGGCGTGCTAGGTACTTTGCTTGGATTTTTATGTGGAATTTATATGCCATATTCAAATATGGGAGTGGCGGCAAAACAAATAGGTTCGCTTCTTCCGTTTACACATTTAACAATTTGGCTTAAGCAAATTGCACTTACTGATGTATTCAATCAGTTCGGCATGCCAATAGAGGTATCAAAAGCAATGCAGGAAACGTGGTTTTCAGCCGGCAATGTTGGGCTATTAGGAGCAAATATTCCTCTTTGGGTTATGTTGCTTTTGAGTGGGGTATTTGCTGTTATATGTTTGGTTGTTTCAATATTGATTTTAAAAACCAAATTAAAAAATACAGGCGAACGCAAAATTGCATCTGTTAATAAAAAACGCAAAATATAGTAGCAATTAAGTAAAAATATGTAAAAAATACAAGATATTTACCAAGTTTGTTTATTTGGCAAATATCTTTTTATTTAGGCTATAAATATTAATTTTAATTTCATTTTAAATTCTTTGACTTGTGTTTTTGTTGTTGATATACTATTAATATACTAATTATAAGGGAATGATAAAAATGATAAATGTATTAAATGCAGGCAACTATAAAGTGTTTGACGGACTGCTTATTTGCACCTTGTCTATGGTAAAACATACTAGTGAGCCTATTAACATGACTTGCTTTACTATGGATTTAACAGATATTGATGAGAGATGGAAACCAATTTCAAAAGAGAATGGGGAGTATATTGAGCAAATTTTAAAAGCGAAAAACAAAGACAGCAAGTTTAATCTTGTTGATATGACAAACATTTATAAAGAGGTGTTGGCTGATTCTGCAAACGCAAACACACACTTTACGCCGTACACGCTTTTAAGACTGTTAGCTGATAAAGTTGATATGCCAGATAAATATATTTATCTTGATACAGATACGATTATAAATAATGATCTTGCTGAGCTATATAATATTGACATTGAGGATTATGAGCTTGGTGTGGTTAGAGATGCATATAGAATAAGCAAAACTTATTTTAATGCTGGGGTAATGTTAGTCAATCATAAAAAGTGTTTAAAAACAGGACTATTTGAAAAAGCTCGATATTTAATAATTAACAAAAAGATGCTTTATGCTGACCAAGATGCGTTAAATAAATCTTGTACCCTTCGTAAAATGTTGCCTTTAAAGTTTAATGCGAAAGATAAATATTTTAAAGAAATTGTCGTTCATCATTTTTGCAATGTTCGTAAAAACTTTTTCCACAGAATTAAGCCTTGGGAAGTAGATTTAGTTAAAGAAAAAATGCATGTTTATGATGATATTTTGGACGACTATTTGCAAAGAAAAAATCAAGGTTATTGTATAAAGCAAAATAAGGACTAATAATTAGATGTATTTATAAAAAACTGCGAAAAATACAAAAAAACAAATAAAAAGCCTGCAAAAGCAGGCTTTTTTGTTTAGTTTAGAAGTTTAACATTGTAATTCCAAGATTTAAGTAAAGGGCATATAAGAGCCACATGGTGTAGATTGTAAAAATTATTCCAGAAGCCAAATAAGCTTTATAATACCTATATGTAACAATAATTGCAGTGATAATAGTTAAACCTAGCCAAATACTTGAGAAGACTAAAAGGTTAAGTCTAAAGTAAAATAGTGGCCATAGCATATTGAAAAACAAATGGACAGCGTAGCAAATTAAATCTTCAGTTTGTTTCTTTTTATCGCTGACAGCAATGTACGCTAGATATGCAGCAATGCCAATGCTGATATAAATAATAGTCCAAACAATAGGGAATAGCCAGTCAGGGGCATAAGCAGGAGGCTTAATATAGCCTTCTTTGAGCTTTCCACCAATTAATGTTGCTATTAGCCCAACAATTAGAGTAGCACCAATAATAAATAGTGCTGCTAGCCCTTTTTTAACTTTTTTGCTTGCATTTTTCGCAAAGCTCACGTCTTTGTTGCTAGTAACTCTATCTGTTCTAACTTCAGTTTGTTTTTTGTCGGTTTGTTGACTGCTTTTTTGCTCGCTGTTAACCTTAGATACTTGAACTGGTTTAATTGTTTCTGTTTTAGTTTGTTTTATAGTTTCAGTTTTTGTTTGGTTATTGTTTTGATTTTTAGGTTTGGTATTAATAGAGTTTGTCTGTCTTTTACTTGCAGACGCGGCATTGTTATTTGATTTTTGGCTAGCGTTAGCATGGCGTTTTTGATTGTTTTTACTATTATTACTCATATAATTTTCCTCTTGACGAAAATTATATCCATAAAAAATCAGTTTATACAAAACTGCAAAAAATAATAAAAAGAGTGTTAAAAACACTCTTTTTATCCAATTTTATTCAAATTCTTTAATATTTGGTCTGGCAAATAGTATTTTAAGGCTGTCTTCAAGTGAGGCTTTTTCTGAAATAATTTCACTAACAGCCTTTGTTATTGGCAGCTCTACATTATGTTTTTCTGCGAGCATCAATAGAGCCTTTGATGTTTGTACGCCCTCAGCTAGCTTATCAAACTTTTGTTTTTGGATAAAGAGTTCTCCAAATTTTCTATTGTGAGAGTGAGGAGAAAATAATGTTGCCTCATAGTCGCCAAGATGACAAAGTCCGTAGGCTGAAAGCTCGTTTCCACCACATGCTTTAATGAGCCTAGCAATTTCCCATGTACCTCTTGCCATTAGGGCTCCTTTTAGTGAAGTCATGTTTGCACCGTCCAGCATGCCAGCGGCAATACCCATAACATTTTTAGCTGCAGCACCAATTTCTGTGCCAATCATGTCTTGACTTTGGTAGTATTTAATTAGATTGCTTTTTAAATCATTAACTAACTCTAATGAAAGCTTAGGTTCATAAGCTGCAACAACCATGAGTGAGGGGATACCTTTGGTAAAATCTTGAATATGACCAGGGCCTACCCATGTAGCAATGTTGCTTTTGTCTACGCCATAGCTTGAAATAACTTCAGAAAGCCTTCTGCCAGTGCTTTCTTCAATGCCTTTCATGCAAATTATATATCTTTTGTTTTTATATCCGTCTATTTTACTTACTTTTTCCATTAAAGATGCTAAATGCTGCGAGCTTATTGAAATGATTATAGTATTGTTTTTGTTTACGGCATAGGTAAGGTCTGTTGTGAGCTCAACGCTCTTTGGCAAAGTAACATAACTATTTGTTCTGCTAGCGAAAAAATCAACTACATATGGGTCAGTGTCAAGACCCCAACAAGTTGTTTTGTGCCCATTTTTATCCAAATACCAAGTTATAAAGCTGCCCCAGCGACCACAGCCGAGGACTGTATAATTATTCATAATTTACTCCTTTTTACGTTTATCAATACATTTTATCAAATTAAAATGTGTATGTAAACTTTTTTAGCTTAGCTCTCTATATACTTTGATTGACAATATTGTTATTTAATAGTATATTAATAAAAGCATAATTTATTGGGAGCAGAGTA
>CATKXA010000072.1 GCA_949840475.1 uncultured Thermoanaerobacterales bacterium
ATTGAATGCTAATTTTGCATTAGTAACGAGGCTCAAAAAAAATTCCAGGCTCAGGCGTTCCCTCACTCGCATAGAAGGTTAGAACGCTGTTGATAACGAGGCTCAAAAAAAATATGAGGCAGGTTCGTATTTACATACAACTACCTGTCTCATATTTTTTTTAGTAAACAAAGTTAGCGACAGCGTTCTAGCCTTCTATGAGCATTTTGTCAGCCACTAAAGCAATAAACTCCCCATTCGTAGGCTTTTCATTGTTAGAATAAACTTTAACACCAAATACTGCGTTGATGTTTTCAATTTTACCTCTATTCCAAGCAACCTCAATAGCGTGACGAATAGCACGTTCTACTTTGCTTGCTGAGGTTGAAAAACGTTCAGCGATTGATGGATAAAGTTGTTTTGTAATAGAGTTAATAACGTCTGGATTTTCAATAGCCATTTTAATAGCTTCTCTTAAGAAATGATAACCTTTAATATGTGCAGGAATACCAACAGTAATAAAGATATTTGTAATCTTTTCCTCAAGCAATTTATTTTTATTGATTTTAACATCATCTGAAAGAAGATTTGTGTTTCTCTCTTTAGCTTCGTTGCGAGATTGAGAAATAGAATAAATGTCTCTAATTCTCTTTAAAACTAGTTCAGCAGATGCTGGCTTAACCATGTAATATTCTACTCCTAAAGCCATAGCTTTTTGTACAAAAGTTTCGCTTGTTAGTGAAGATACTACTATAAACTTACTTTTAACAAGTTTCTTTTTAGCTTCTTCAATAATAGCGTACCCGTCTAAGCCAGATAAAATTACGTCCAAAACTACAACATCTGGTTGATTAGCAATTACTTTTTTTAAAGCATCTTCACCAGCATAGCATACTTCAACAGAATTTATATCTTCGTGACTCTCAAGAACACTTCTTAGTCTAGTAACATGCTCTTTGTTTTCATCGGCGATTAAAATAGATAATTGTTTTTTCATATTAGTTTTTTACCTCATTTATACATTTTTGTCTATTAACAACAGGTCAATATTATCACAAAGACGAATATGAGTATAGGAAATTTGCTTGCAACTTTGGACGACAAATGGTCGAAAATAATCGATTTTGTCGAATTATGTAAAAAAGAAGAGATGCACATCTCTTCTTTTTTTATTAATTTATAAAGAATTTAGTTTTTTTAGTAAATTAGACAAAGTCCTCTGATTTTCAAGAAGCTTTTCTTTCTCACTTTCAACTAATTGTTTTGGAGCTTTTTCCACAAAACGAGGGTTGGATAACATGTTTGAACTTCTTGAAATCTCAAACTTGATACGCTCAATTTCTTTACTTAAATCTGCTTTAAGTTCCTTAATATCCTTGCTTTGGTCAGCAATTATAAAGTCCCCCACCTTAGTGTAAACAATATTACCATGCACTTTTTCAGTCACAAACTCAATATTAGCAAGCTTTTGAATTTGATTAAGACCTGCATTATCAAGTTGACCTTCATAATATGTTTGAGGTTTTTGATTTGAAGCTATTGACAGATCTGCCTTGGTGTTTCTTATTTGTTTGATAGCTTCGATTATGTTTTCTTGAAGCATATACGCTTCTTTATATGATGTTACTTTAATAGGTGCTGGGAATGCAGAAATCATTACGCTGCTGGCTTTATCAAATAGTTTAATATTTTGATAAATATACTCAGTAACAAAAGGAATGAATGGTTGCAAAAGTTTTAAAACATTGTCAAACACAAAGCTTAAAACGCTAACAGTATTTTGCTTGCTTACCCCACCACTATAAATTGAAGGCTTACAAAGTTCAATGTACCAATCGCAAAAATCATTTAATGCAAAATTCATTACATTTGTTAGAGCCAAACCGACGTCAAACTTCTCAATATTAGTAGTTATAGTTTTTATTGTGTCACTAAGTTTTGTGAGTATCCACTTATCTTTGTTTTCAAGCCTAATATTATCTAAACTCAAAAGCTCAATGTCGTTATTGTGCAAAGATACAAACTTGCTTGCATTCCAAATCTTGTTTATGAATGCACGTGCACTATCAACTTTGCTCATTGAGAATCTAGAATCCATACCAAGAGCCATATCTTTTATTAATGCAATTCTAAGTGCATCAGCACCATATTTTTCAGACACCTCTAGTGGGTCAATACCATTGCCTAGGCTCTTAGACATTTTTCTGCCAAACTCATCACGAACAAGTCCATGAATCAAACAATTCTTAAATGGAGTCTGCCCTGCACACTCAAAGCCCATATAAACCATTTTTGTTGCCCACTGAGTTAAAATGTCATACCCAGTAACCAAAACAGATGTTGGATAGAAATAGTCCAAAAGCTCAGTTTTGTTTGGCCAACCGAGTGTAGAGAATGGCCATAGAGCAGAACTGAACCATGTATCTAAAACATCACTATCTTGAGTGAAATGTGTATGTCCACACTTATCACACTTTGTAGGCATAGCCTTGCTTGCTATAACATTTTTACAATTATCACAATAATAGATTGGTATTCTATGCCCTGTCCAAATTTGACGGCTTATACACCAGTCTTGAATATTATTAAGCCAATGGAAATAGTTTTTTTCAAAACGCTTAGGGTGTATTTTTAACCCACCATTTTTTACAACTTCGATTGCTGGCTTTACCAAATCCTTCATTTTAACGAACCATTGCTCTGTAATCATTGGCTCGATTGCTGTTTTGCATCTTTCACAATGCCCAACGCTATGTTTATAAGGCTCAACTTTCTCAAGCAATCCTTGTTCTTTTAACAATTCTTCAACTTTTGCTCTAGCCTCTTTAATTTGCATACCTATAAAATCTTTGCCAGCATTAGCTGTTAATTTGCCCTCTTTATCAATAACAGAAATGAACTCTAAATTATGACGCTTACCAACCTCATAGTCGTTAGGGTCATGGGCAGGAGTAATTTTTACCATGCCTGTTCCAAAATCGCTTTCAACATATGAGTCTGCAATTATTGGAATTTGCCTATTTGTTAGTGGCAATTTAAGCATTTTACCCACTATATTTTTATATCTTTTATCTTTAGGGTTTACTGCAACAGCAGTATCTCCAAACAAAGTTTCAGGGCGAGTTGTTGCAACAATAATATGCCCACTGCCGTCAGCAAATGGATATTTTATATGCCACATATTGCCTTGCTCTTCGCTGTAAACAACTTCGTCGTCAGAAATAACAGATTTACAGCTTACGCACCAATGTGTCTGCCTCGTACCTCTATAAATCAAGCCTTTATTATAAAGACGTATAAACGCTTCTAGTACCGCATCAGTACTCTGCTTGTCCATTGTAAAGCGATATTTGTCCCAGTCAGCAGAAAAGCCAAGCTCTTTAAACTGAGTCATAATTCTATTGCCGTAATAATTATACCAGTCCCAAGCCTCTTTATCAAAAGCAGCTCTTCCTATTTGTTCTTTAGTTTTGCCCTCACTCTTTAATTTCGCAACAAGCTTTGTTTCTGTAGCAATCGCCGCGTGGTCAGCACCAGGAAGCCAAAGTGCACTATAGCCTTGCATACGTTTAAATCTCACTAAAACATCTTGATAAGTCATATCAAGAGCGTGCCCTATATGGGCTTGCGACGTAACATTTGGAGGCGGCATAATAATGCAAAATGGTTTTTTGTTTTTATCAACATTTGCACTAAAATATTTTTTTTCTTCCCAAAACTTATATATATTTTTTTCAAATTCTTGAGGTTGATAACTCTTTTCGTTAAACATAATCTTCTCCTAAAGTGTAATAAGGCTTTGAAACAAAGCAAAAGCAAATGACATCATAAGCAAAACATAGCCAATAAACTTAATCTTTAATTGTTTTCTGTCTGCCACAGCTTCAGTGTTTTTCTTTTTTGACACAAAAAATTTACCGCCAAAAGCCAAGACCAGCCCAACAGCCAAACAAATGAATACAAGTACAATCAAAATTATTTTTAAAACTTTCATTTCTACCCCACATCAAGTTCATTTTGATTTTCTTCAGCCGTAATCAGCGACTTTGCCTCTTCTTGTTTTACCTCGCCTTTAAACGGGACAAGTGCTAAAACAAGCTTCAATGCAGTTATGCTAAATGCCATTATAGTAGCAAATATAGCTAAATACAAAGGAATTTTGCTAACAAAGAAGTAAAGAAAGATTGCTACCATAAATATGCAATTAAACACGCTTACAAGTATGCTTTCAATTCTTCTCTTTTCGAGTCTATTTTTAGCAAACAAATCTATAACAAAGGCAACAGTTAATAAGCAAATTATAGCAATCATAAATGGTAAATGCTTGCCGTAATAGATTATAGCACTAACAGCAACTAAATTAAACAAATCAGACAAATAAACTGAAAATCTATATAAATTAATATAATTAGAGTGATATTTTCTATCTAAACATGCAAAAGTGACAGACAATGCAAAGACAATAAAGTAAATAGCTCCGCCGATTTTTGGCCCACCAAAGAAAATAGTGAGAGCAAAAATTACAAGAAAAACCAAGTACAAAGTAAAAATCAGTTTAGAAACAACATTATTCTTGCCTATCATTATCACTCCCTCAATTTTTATATTTTTTATTATAGCACGATAAAATCTAAATTAAAAAGTGTTTTTAACAAAATAATGTCAAATTGAATAAAATAAAATGTACAATTAAAAGGAGGTAAACATTTTGAAAAAAATTATAACAATTATGCTTTGTGTTATGATGTGTGGAATGTCACTTTTTGGTTTAGTTGCCTGCAAAAAAGATGCAGAAACTATCAACCTTAATGAAACAACACATAGCGTGTTCTATGCCCCACTCTATTTAGCCATAAACTTAGGCTTCATGGAAGAGGAAGGTATTAAAGTAAATCTTGAGAATGGTCAAGGTAGCCAAAACAGTATGGCAGCACTATTGTCAGGCAATGCAGACATTGCTTTGATGGGACCCGAGACTGTGTGCTATGTAGTAGCCCAAGGTAGTACATCAAGCCCAGTCGTTTTTGGACAACTTACAAAACGTGATGGTGCTTTCTTAGTTTCAAAAACTGATGAAAGAGATACTTTTAGCTGGTCAACATCACTTAAAGATAAAACAGTTATTGCGGGTCGTAGAGGTGGCTTACCAGCTATGACATTTGAATGGGTTGTTAACGGCGTTAATTTAATTAACGGCGAAAACATAACTCTTGATACTGAAACTTCTTTTGCAATGCAAGTTCCAGTATTCGATACTACTGATGCTGAATACTGCACTATGTTTGAACCAACTGCAACTGAGTATGAAGAATCAGGTAAAGGTTACATCGTTGCATCAATCGGCGAATACAGTGGTGAAATCCCATACACTTGCTTTATGGCAAAACCTAGCTATTTAAGCAAAAATCAAGCAAAAGTTGAAGGCTTTTTAAGAGCAATCAAAAAAGCATACAGCTATATAATGACACACAGCGATGAAGAAGTAGCTCAAGGCTTAGTTAAATCATTTGATG
>CATKXA010000073.1 GCA_949840475.1 uncultured Thermoanaerobacterales bacterium
AGAATATGCCAAAAGACTTATTGATAAATATGGCTTAGGCGATTTTAAAACTCACTTCCCTAGCCAACTCTCTGGTGGTATGCGACAAAGAGTAGCACTAATTAGAACGCTATGTTTAAGACCTGAACTGTTACTTTTAGACGAGCCCTTCTCAGCACTTGATTATCAGACAAGATTATCAGTACAAGATGACGTTTGTAACATCATAAAAACAGAAAACAAAACTGCAATACTTGTTACTCACGACATTTCAGAAGCTGTTGCGATGAGCACAAAGGTAATCATATTATCTAATAGACCAGCAACAGTCAAAAAAATTATTGAGCTAGATTTTGACAAAGACTTAACACCTTTTGAACGTAGAAAAGACCCTAAGTTCAACATGTATTTCAACCAGATTTGGGAGGAACTTGTATGACAAAAGCAAAGGTCGTCTACTCAAAGGCTCATAAAAAATATCTACGCTCACTAAAGCTCAAAAGTTTTTCAGTTCATGCTTGTCAAATTTTATTATTACTATCTATCTTACTTATTTGGGAGCTTTGTGCCTCATATAATGTAATAGACCCATTTATAACCAGTAGCCCTTCAAGAATTATTGAACAAATTGGTAAAATGATAGCTGAAAAAACACTTTTCTATCATTCCTGGGTCACTCTTTATGAAACGCTATTAGCTTTTGCTATTAGTACTGTGCTTGGTACAGTCATAGCACTAATTTTGTTTTCAATCCCATTCGTTAGAAGAGTTTTAGAGCCATATTTAATAGTTTTAAACTCTCTTCCTAAAATAGCACTTGGTCCATTAATCATTGTGTGGATGGGCACTGGAACAAAATCTATAGTAGTTATGGGTATATTGATTTGTATTGTAATTACAACAATTTCAATGTTAAACGGATACTTAGCTGTACCAGAAGAAAAGATTTTACTTATGAAAACAATGGGTGCAAATAAATTTCAAATTATGACCAAACTAGTTATTCCAGCATCGCTAAAAGACTTTATATCAATTCTTAAAATAAACGTTGGTATGAGCTGGGTTGGCGTTGTTATGGGCGAATACTTAACCAGTAAAGCTGGTCTTGGTTATTTGATAGTTTATGGCGGTCAAGTATTTAAGCTAGATTTAGTAATGAGTGCCATTGTTGTGCTTTGCATCTTAGCAGGTTTAATGTATTGTTTTGTAGCCTTGCTAGAAATGTATGTCAACAAAAAACGTTAGTAAAAACAAAAAAGCAACCTTTAATAGGTTGCTTTTTTTATTACATAAGCTTAACATTTTTAGACCCAACTATCATATTGAGCTCAGCAAGCATTGATGGCGAAGGATTAACTCTTCTGTTTAAAGTGTATAACTTTTTATTGTACTGAACATAAGTCTCTACAGGGCCTCTATACTCATCTAACACTTTGAAAATTTTGTTTTTTATGTACTCATTCTCAATGTCAAACTGCATATATAACTTCTGCTTAACTTCTGTTTCAATATCATTGAATACTATTTTCTTAGTTTCCTCGCTCTGCTCGTCCTTTTCCTCTTCAACAAACTCAAGCTTGTCTAGTATAATAATAGCTCTTTCGCCTTCTCTTAGCGAAAGTCTTCCTTCAACTACAACAATAGCGTCTTCGGCAAGTCTGTCTTTAAATTGCTCATAAAATTTGGTAAACACCATAACCTCAAACGAGCCATATAAATCCTCTATCTTTAAAATAGCCATCGGTTTGTTGCCATTTTTAGTAAACATCTTCTTAACTTCGGCAATTACACCGCCAGTCTTTACCCTCATTCCATCAGAAAGCTCACTGTCGATAGCCTGCATATTTTCATCGTTTTCGTCTTCTTCAACAGTTTCTTCATCTTCATTTTCAAGGTCACGAAGCATACTAGCATTGAAATTAAACTCTTTCATGAGGTTAGAATATGGCTCAAGTGGGTGTCCGCTCATATAGATACCAACAGCTTCTTTTTCTTTTTTGAGCTTGAACTTTGTATCGTACTCTTCAAGGTTAGGATAATCTATTTTAATGCTTTCTTCTTTACTGAATAGGTCACCGAACATAGAAAATTGCCCTGAAAGCCTGCTCTTTTTGTCTTTAATCGCACAACTCATTGCCATTTCATAAACAGCAGCAAGCTGGCTTCTTGTTTTACCAAAGCAATCAAAAGCTCCAGAATAAATCATGCCTTCAATAACGCGTTTGTTTATATTTAGGTCTATAACCCTTGTCAAGAAATCACCGAGGTCTTTAAAGTCACCATTAGTGTTACGTTCATTTATGATTCCTTCACAAATGCTTATACCAATGCCTTTAATAGCGGATAACCCAAAACGGATTTTTCCGTCTTTTACTGAGAAATACACATCACTCTTGTTGATGTCCGCTGGAAGTATTTCAATGCCCTCACTTCTAGCATAAGTAAGATAGGTTGATACTTCATCAGCGTTGGTAATTCTATTGTTTACGATACTTGTTAAAAACTCTGGCTCATAGTAACACTTTAAGAAAGCTGTTCTATAAGTAACTACGCTATAAGCCGCCGCATGCGATTTGTTGAACGCGTACTGAGCAAATGTTTCCATGTCGCTCCAAATTTTCTCGCCCACTTCTTTAGGCACGCCACGCTTAATACAGCCGTCAATGGCAGTTTGGTCTTTCTCGCCATTCTCCCCTTTAACAAATGGTCTGCCGTACAAAAATATAGGTTTTTCTCTTGCCATGGCAGCAGCATCTTTTTTACCCATACATCTTCTGACCATGTCCGCTTGACCAAGCGTGTAGCCAGCAAGTTTTTGACAAACTTTCATGACCTGCTCTTGGTAAACAATAACGCCGTAGGTCACGTCAATAATGTCTTCAAGTAATGGGTGGTCGTATTCAACGTCTGCTGGGTTGTGTTTGTTATGCGTATACTTCGGAATATACTGCATTGGGCCTGGTCGATACAAACTAATTGCCGCAATAATATCTTCCAGACAAGTTGGTTTTAGCTCTTTTAAGAACTTTTGGAAACCACCACTTTCAATTTGGAATATACCCATAGTGTTTCCAGTAGAAATGTATTCATAAACTTTAGGGTCTTCATAACCAAGCTTGTCAAAGTCTATTTCCACGCCATGGTTTTCTTTAACATATGCGATTGCTCGCTTAATATCGTTTAAGTTTCTAAGCCCCAAAAAGTCCATTTTCAAAAGTCCTAGTTCTTCCACTTCTTTCATGTTGTACTGGGTGGTTATATCTTCGCCATTTCTTGATAGCGGTATAACATTTTCTAGCGGCTCTCTACCAATTATTACGCCACAGGCATGAGTTGAACACTGCCTTGGAGCATCTTCAACTTTGTATGCAACATCAATAACTTTTTGAATTTCGGGATTAGTATTATAAATATCTATAAGCTCGGGAATACCATATGTTGTACCGTAATCTTTATCCCCCTCTTTTGGATGATACATACCAAAGCATTTTTGAATAATCTGCGGACGCTTATACGCATTACCCATAAGCTTGGTAACTTTGTCTGTTTCATTGTATGGGACTTTTAGTACACGACCAACGTCCTTAATGGCATTCTTTGCTGCCATAGTACCGAAAGTAACAATTTTAACAACACATGGGTCTGTATATCTTCGCTTTACATAGTCAATAACTTCTTCTCGTCTATCATCGGCAAAGTCGACGTCAAAGTCGGGAGCACTAACACGCTCAGTGTGCAAAAATCTTTCAAAAAGCAAATCATATTTCAGCGGGTCAACATCTGTTATACCAATAGCATAAGCAATAATACTACCAACACCCGAACCACGACCAGGACCTACTGGAATATCCATGTTTTTAGCCGCATTTATGTAGTCCCAAACAATCAAGTAGTACTCAATATAACCTTGAGTTGAAATAACATTATACTCATGCTCAGTTCTCTCTCTAATTTCTGGTGTAACCTCGCCGTATCTTTTGATTAAGCCGGTTTCAATGAGGTTACGGAAAAAGGTGGTTGAGTCCTCACCATTGTCTGGATAATACCTTGGGTACATATAGTGACCAAACACGAACTTAAAGTTACATTTGTCTGCAATTTCTAATGTTGTGTCAAGGGCATCAAAGTCTTCAGGGAAAACTTTTTCCATTTCTTCCCTAGTTTTGAAATACATTTGGTCACCAGGTAGTTTTAGTCTATCTTGGTCATCAAGAGTTTTACGCATTTGCACGCACATTAAAACATCTTGTGTTTCTGCATCTGACTGATATATATAGTGCACGTCGTTTGTCGCAACAAGCTTTATATCATACTTTTTAGCAAACTCTTTAAGCTTCGCATTAACAACAGCGTCTTCTTCTAAATAATGGTTTTGGATTTCAAGATAAAAGTCATCTTTAAACCTTTCTTTGAACCAAACAACCATTTTTTCAGCTTCATCAATTTGCCCTCTCATAATGTATTGAGGGATAGTTCCAGCTAGGCACGCGGACAAACAAATTACACCCTCAGTATATTTTTCTAGAGTTTTATAATCAATCCTTGGCTTATAATAATAGCCATCTCTAAACGCTATGGTGTTTAGCATTGAAATATTTTTATAACCTGTATCATCTTTTGCAAGAAGAATTAAGTGTTCAAGCTTAGTCTTGCCTTGCTTAACATACAAATCATCAGCAATATAGAACTCACAACCAATAATAGGTTTAATGCCTGCTTTTTTACAAGACTTCGCAAAGTGAACAGCACCATACATATTACCGTGGTCAGTAATTGCTAGTGCAGGCATACCATACTCTTTTGCCACTTTAATCATTTTGTCCATTCTGGCAGCACCATCAAGCAAACTGTATTCTGTATGAACATGTAGATGAACAAAATTACTCATAAGTTTATCTCCTTTGCAATTTCTATAAGTTTTTTAAATTTTTGACTAATGGCTGCTTTACTAATCTTGCCCCCTAGCACCTCGCCTATCTCTTTAAGCGAACCCTCAGGGTTTGCAAGCCTAGCAGTAGCAACCTCAAGCAAAGACTCAGGCAAAGACTCTAAGCCAACAGTTTTGCGTATGGTTTCTATGGCCTCAAGCTGTTTTAGTGCTGCATTGATGCTCTTATCGATGTTCGCAGCAATGCAGTTTGCCTGCCTATTAACAAGGTTACGCATTTGTCTGCCAGCCCTCTGGTTTTCAAGCTCAAGCACTGCCTTATGGGCTCCAAAAAGTCCCAGAATACTGCTGATGCTCTCAGCTTCTTTTATATAGACAACTATGTTATCTCCTCTTTCAACTTGCCTACAGATAATATCGTGCTCGGCG
>CATKXA010000074.1 GCA_949840475.1 uncultured Thermoanaerobacterales bacterium
GACAAAGATAGTTAATGAGAATAAGGGTGGTATTATTTGCATCCTCCTTTAAAGGGCGAATAATCGCACTCTAAGTGCAGAAACTACAAAAATTTCAGACAGGGCAATATGTAAATATAGCCCATGCTTGGATTTTTTTTGTTTCTTTCTTATAGCACAATTCTTCACCCTTTATATACAAGGCTAATTTTACATCTCTAACTTTGTTATTTAAAAAATTCCAAGACAGTCATTTACGCCAAGTAAACTCTTGCCTTGGAATTTTTTAATGCCTCGTTATAAATGCAAAATTAGCCTTGTACAAGGTTTAGTGCAGCGAAACGCATTCTTCGCCCTTTAATAAACGATAAAGTTATAAAACGATATAATGATAAAGTATAGAATACCCTTATTTAAGCTCCCAGTCGGGGGAGCTGTCGTCATGGACGACTGAGGGGGATAAGATAACGAGTAAGCGATAAAACGAGTAAACTATAAAATGAAAAGCGAGTGGATAAAAACATTGAAATCCTCTTTATAGCCCAGCGGGCAACTTCATATCTTCATTTTTTCATGGCTTGCAGTCACGCCTCTTCATTTAGTTAATGAGGTAGGGTATTAGTTTTAACAACATAAATAAATATTTAAGTAGGCACTTAATAAATAAAACACATAATAAAAAACACCCATATTGGGTGTTTTTTTTATTATACGAAGCCGTCTTTGCCTGTAGCTTCAGTGCCTTTGTTTTTAGTTTCGCTTAGATTGTTTTTGCCAGTTATAGATTTTTTGTTTGGCAATTTTCTAATATAAATAGAAACTACTGCGAATACTAGTGCACCAACAAGCAAGATAGAAGAGAATACCAAGAAGAATGTTGCTAGAGTTAAATTGTCTGCATCTTCATTTACAGAAGAACCAGTATTTAAATAGAAATCTTTAACTACAGAAGTTGTATCATTTGCACTGATATTATCTCTAATTTCGTTATAAGCTTCTTGGTTATCAAGCTTTTTAACGTTGATTTCGCTAATAAGTGCTGTGCCTGCAAGTTTGTTGTTTTCTGAACCAAGCTCATAAGATATCTTTAAACCATTGATACTTGAAGAACCAGTTCTAACCAAAGCAGTGAACTTTTTGTAGCCATTAGACTCAGTTAAGTCGCCGTAGTTGCCGTGCTCAGTATTGATGTTATCAAAAGTTACTGAAATTTTGTCCATGTAGATTTTTAGACCACTGCCAGCTTTGATGCCGTCAGTCTTAACATACACTGAAATCTCATAGTAAGAAGATGAAGATAGGGTAATAGTAGTGTTAGGATTGACGATAGTGTTGAAGCTTTCCTTATTATAAATAAGCATAGCTGTGTCTGTTTTAGAAAGTGGATTTTTGATGAATGCAGAGTCTAAAACATAGTTTAAAGTAGAGTCTAGAGTGACTGATGCATTTGTATCTACAATGCCTAGTTCGCCTTGGATAATTGGATTAGATTCGCTTTCACTTTCTCTTAGTGAGTGAGATAGAGATTTATAGTAATCCTTATCTTCTACTTTATTTGATGAGTACATTAGAGTTGGATTTGAATCAAAATCAACGAATTTAACGTTCTTTTCATTTCTAACAGATAATGAATTGTATTCATCAAGTAGCTCAGCATATTGGTCATTAACTGTTATTTTTTCGTCGTCTACAGTCTTATCTTCAAACTTAGTGTAACCAATGTTTTGGAAGAAGATTGTACCATTTGCATCTTTAACACCAATTTCTAATTTGCAAGTTCTAGATGATGAACCAGTTTTAACAAATATTGTATATTTTTGCCAAGTACCGTTTTTACTATTGTTTGTTAAATCTTGTTCAAACTCAGCAATAGTGCCGTCTGAGTAAATAAGTCTTACAGACATTGTACCCTTAAAGTTTGCAAGTTCGCTTGAAGCGTTAGCAAATGCTGAGAAAGTAAGCTTGTAAACAGAGTTTGAAGTTAGTGAAAAGTCTGCAGATTTGTAGCCAAAGGTATGTTTTTTATCGGCGTTTGTTTGGTCTGTTGGAGCATACATTGCTAAAATATTTGTACGAGGTAGGGCAATGCCGTTTTCGTCAACATTAATAGGGTTTGCTGCGTTACCAAGCTTCAATTTAAGCTCTTCATTATAGAAAGTATCTGAAGTAGAAACAACACCTGAAACTACGTCTTTGCTATTGCCGTCTAGTTCGGTAAAGTTCGCAGGAACGTATGGAGGAACATTATCTTCTGGCTTGATGCTCTCTGTTTTGATAAAGTTGAAGAAACCGTTAGTAATATTTCCAGACATAATTGAAGAGCTAGGAGATAGGTCAAACTTTTTAGCAGAAGCTGTGTTTGAATATGTTCCACTTGTGATGCTTTCTAGACGCATATTGTCAAAGTAGATTGTGCTTTCTGCGTCAGCAAGTAATGCAACTTGCAAAGTAGTATCATAGTAGCAGTTACCTTGGATATAGAAAGAAATCTCAGTCCAGTTGTTTGTGATATCTGATGAAGTTGAATGAGCTGTTATAGTTTGGCTCTTAACTTGCAATGCACCTTCGCTATCACTTGCTCCTGTTAGAATGCTAGAAAGTAATTTTACTGTTACACTGTCTTTATCAGTTTTGCCTTTAACAAAGATTGATAATCTGTAATAGCCAAATTGCTTAATAGTAATAGGAGTAGTGACAAGACCTAGAGAATATTTTTCGCTTGTGTTTTCAAGCTTTAATACGTGATTGTTTTTGTTGAAAGTATTTACAGGAACTTCAACGTCTTCTTCGCCTTCAGTTTCGCTAGGCTGAGAAACCTTAAATTCGTCGCCCTCAAGAACGATAGAAGAAGTCAGTTTATTGTAAGCTCTAGCTAAGTTATCTAGCTCTTTTTGGCTCAATTTTTCTGTGCCATCTTCAAAATACTTTTGAATATAATATTGGAAAGATTGGTCAGCAAGTACTTTGTCGTAGCCTGGTTGACCATATTTATTGTCATAAATATCTAGTGGGGAAGTTTCAAAGTTGCCATTTGTTGTGTCTATGTTAAAGTTGTATCTCATTGATTCAGTTTGAATGTTGTCTACAAATTTAACATCTTCTTCGCCGATTTGCTTATTATTAAAGTCTGTTTGAGAGATTGCTTTAACGCACAAGTTATCTAGATAAATTGCGCCTGTTGTAGTAGATTCTTTTGTTGCACTAGAAGTATCTTCAATCAAGCCTTCGCTGTTACCATAATGGAAGCTTAAATTTACGCTTGTTGAAGAGTCACTTGCAGACTCTATAAATAAGTAATATTGTTTCCATTCGCCGTTTGTATTAATATTCTTGATTTGAGCCTCAAAGTTTTTGCCACTAACAACCAAGCTTGCAGAGGCGTTCTTGCTAGTCCAAATCCAAGCAGTAACGACATAGAAACTGTTTGATTTAAGTGATAATGAAGTGTTTGTTTTATAGCTATAAGTTACATTAACATCTTCAGTTACTGCAATTTTTTGTTTATATTTTTTTGTGGTTTCATCAAAGACGAATAGGTCAGTGTTGCCGTTATTAGTGTCAAACAACTTATCTTGACCATTTTCGTCTTGAACAAATTTATAAGTGCCGTCTTCATTTTTTTCGTAAACTTGTTTGCCATTTTCATCTACTTTGTTGACAGTAGTAATAATTGGAGCTTCGTTAGCTCTGATAGTCATGGCATAGTTATCAATTTTACTGTCAGAAGAACCACCCTCTGGAATAGTGGTTGGTTTGCCGTCGTATTTAGTAGATGGTTTTAATTCGTCAGCAATATCAAGCTTAGTCAAATCTTGGTTGACAGAAGAGCCGTCGAATTTATCTCTAATATTTTCAATAGCGTTAGAAGTATATTGCCTAGACCAGCCAGAGTTTGCTGTGAACTCATAAGGAGTGACAAAGTCTGTTGGTTTATACTCTGCAAAAGAGAAATCTTTTACATTTGCCACAATAGCAGACGCTAGAGAAAAGTTAGACACTACTAGCATAGCAAGGCAAAGAATAAAACTACATAAAATGTTTTTAAATTTGTTTTTCATGAAAGCCACCTTTTATATATATTTAATTTAACTTTTATAGTTTAATATAACAAAGTTAAAAAATCAATTATTTTTATTTACTATTTTACATTATTTTGACAAAACAGAGCCAAAATAAACGTATGAAAAGATGGGTACAGGTAATTTTATTGCTCATTTTGGGAGCATTTGTTGGATTTGTCAATGGTTTTTTAGGGGCTGGGGGCGGAATGCTTTTGGTGCCATTAATTATATTGATATTAAAAATGCCAACAAAAGTGGCACACTCAACAGCTATACTAATAATTCTGCCTATTTGCATTGTTAGCGGAATAGTGTATGCAGTTAAGGGTGGGTTTGATTTTGCCATATTTTTGCCATGTTTGATAGGAACAATTATTGGCGGTGTAGTTGGAACCTTTTTGCTAAAAAAACTAAGAAGCGATATTATCACTGTAATATTTAGCTTATCTATGATTGTGGCTGGGGTTATGATGATAGTAAGGGCGGTGATGTAATGAGCTTTTTGTGGAATTTATTGATTGCTGTGCTGTCTGGTGTTTTTGCTGGAATGGGTATGGGTGGCGGAACATTTTTGATACCACTTTTAACATTGCTTATGAATGTGCCACAAAATGTAGCACAGTGTATTAACCTTTTGGTTTTTGTACCCATGGCGGTAATAACTATCATTATTTACGCTAAGCAAAAACTTATAGATTTTAAGAATTGGTGGATAATTTCTATTCCAGCTTGCGGGGTTTCTACGCTTGGGGTGTTGCTTGCAATACAGCTTCCAAGCAATGTATTAAAAATAATATTTGGAACATTTATTGCTCTTATTGGAATTGCACAAATAATTTCTTTAATTGTAAATTATGTTAAAAATAAAAACAAAACTAAGCAAAATAAAAATAAAAACTAATATAGGTGTTTTATTTAGTTTACATTGCTTTCGTATTTTGTTAAAATATAAAAAATAACAAAATATGAGGCCGTCACATGGAAATACGTGGTGTGAGATTTATTAAAAAAGCTTTTGTCCTTAAAGACAAAGGCCTTTTTGTGCTTAGGCCGCCAGAGAACCTTGTAGTGCCACTTATTTCTGGTCAAACTACCAACTCTACTAGAGTTATAAGTGTTGGCGATGACGTAAAAGAGGGCACTCTGCTTGCAACGCCTAATGGAAGGTATGGAAGCTATGTTTATAGCCCTTGCTCTGGCAAAGTCGCTGGTATTGTTAAAAAACTAAACGCAATGGGTA
>CATKXA010000075.1 GCA_949840475.1 uncultured Thermoanaerobacterales bacterium
CTATCTATTTTCAGACTGCTTTTTTTGTAGGTAGGATGGTAGCCTGCGGTAGATATTTAGTTCAAGTAGAATACCGCCTTACATTCACCGGAGATATAGGTGCAATTCCTATGATATCTATATAGCCTAAACTAAAAGGCTGTAACCTTACAATTCAAATTCAATTATTACAAGTCTTGCGTCCAGATTTTCTTTTTTCTGGTCGCTTTTCTTTTATGGAGGAACGAACACTTGTTTAATTTTTTTAGTAATTTATTTTTTAATATGACGCATACTTTATTACCATGCACTCTATTTATTGCTAATTTTTTAGCACTTATTACAGTGGTATATTTCGTGATTTGGGGTATTGGGTTTGTGCTTGGCGGTTTAGCTGCCCTTATTAATCATTTTACACGTAAGAATTAGAGGTGACAGCAATTGAGGAGACAAACCCGAGCTTATATCGAATCTCTACTCGAAGACTATATGAACTATCACAAATACAAGGCTCAAAGAGAGTTTGAACTTCGTCATCCTTTTATTCCAGTAGATGAAAATGTGGGTGGCGGTAAAGCTCAATATAAACCAAATGATAGTGTCGACCGCATGCTAATCACATTGGACGAAGATATCAGATTAAACAATCTTAGGCGTGAACACTTTACCATTAAGGCGTGTTATGAAGAAGCACCAGAATACGTACAACAGATAGTAAACGAACTGTATTTTAAAGCTCCAAGAAACAGAAAGTATTTAACCATCGCTGATCTAGTGATTGCACATGTCATCCCTGTTAGCAAAACAAAGGCTTATGATGCTTTCAATGACTTTTTAGAAGATATAGCGAAGGAGCTAAAGCTGCATTATTAATATGACAAAAGAAGAAGCAAAACTAAAGTTACAAAACTTGATGGGATACCAAAAATTGTATCGTGTCGACTATTTATATAATGGAGATATTCAAAAAATCTATGTAATTGCTGATCCCACTAAAATTATTGAAAATTTGAATTACGAATTTTGCTCGTTTACCAAGATTAGTTCTTGCGTTGGTGAAATAAATTATGGCGCTTACAAAGATTATCGACTTTCCAAGGTGGTTCTATATGAAGATTATCACAACTTTCAGTGGAGAGATGAATTTCACATACCAGATGATAGTGTTAAGGATTATCGTATCAGCAACATTATAATTTCAGGACAAAGTATAGAACGATTAGAGCAAGTAAGTGCATTTGAGAAAGCAGGCAAAAACACTGACTAAAAAAATAATCGGATTACTTGGAGTGGCACTAAGCTGCTGCGCCTTAGCAACAGGATGCTCATCATCGCATTCAGAATCTAGTGATAATGCTAATTCAAATGAAATGGTAGATAACCAATCGTATAAATTAGCTTATTTTGAAGCAACTGCTAATTCCGACCTTGACCATCAGTATTATTCATTAGGATTTTATAAGGATGGTCGATTAGTTAAAAAGAATTTTCAAAGTAATAGGGATAATTACACAGAAATTATTATTCCTAACCTTGATAGCCCTTATGTTAAAGAAAAAGATAGTACATATTACATTTACCGTGCCCCTTATACTATGTATAACCAGCCAGTAATTAAGGGAAAGGTAACGAAAAAAGAATAATGAAACGTATAGCAAAAATAGTTACCATTTTAGGGCTTACAACTGTTTCTTTGGGTGTAAATAGCAATACCACTTATGCAATAGGACATTCATCTGCGCACCCGTCATCTCATCCTTCGGCACATCCTAGTTCGCATCCTGTAAGTCATCCAACTCCTCATCCAACCACCTCACGGCCAGTAAGTACACCCAGTACATCCCGTAATTCGACCGCTTCAAAGACTGGTGGCGTGTTTGGTTCTAGGTCTAGCGTACAAAAAAATAGTGGCACTCATACAAGCGCCAGTAAGGAAAACGTGGGTACAATTAAAGAAAATAGTAAACAAGTTTCACCGACAACGAGAGCGATAAGTCGATTACCACAAACTACTAAAGTTTCTAAAAGCATAGAACGTGCAAAAACGACAACTACTTATCATTCTTTAAGTAGCAATAGTTACAGATCTGACTACTTATATTGGCATGGTTATTGTGACGCATATTATAGACATCCAATGTTTTCATACTATTATCCATGGATGCCATGGTGGTTTTGGAACTCTCATAATCATGAGACGAATAAGATAAAGCAAGAAGCCAAAAAGAAAGATATGCGATGGATTAAAGTAGGCGATAAGGTAATTGCTGTTCCTAAAAAGATCTACGATAAAATCAAAGTAGGGGATACAGTAGAGTTGATTGACGATACGCATATTAAGATCAATGGACATGTTTATACACGATAGGAAGAGTAACTAATGCAATATGCAATGGTTGGAATAGCAACGATCGCTATCGGCTTTGTTTTAGGATATTGGGCGAAGACGTTAAAAAACTGGAATGAAGTAGAGCTAGTAAATTTAGAAAGGAGTAAGCCAAAATTAGATATAAAGAACAAAGATAAAGCAGTTGACATGTTAGCTAGAATAAAGGACTTAGAAGCAAGAAATAAAAGCTTAGAGGCTAAAAATGATGAGCTTGAAAAATATCAGGCTAAAGTTAAGCAACGCAATGTAAAGAAACATTTTAATGATTTCTTGAAAAGTTGTGATTCAAAAGCTCTGGTTACAGTTAAAGTTACTCGAGATGGCAAAACAGGTTTCTTAAAATGCATCTGCGATAAAAGTGAAATAGAAAAATTAATTCACAAGGATTTTGCTAGAAATGGCTATCTATCTTTTAATATGGTTTTTAGCAAAGTTCAAGAATATATAACAACATATTTTGGAGAAAATTATGTTAAAAATTATACAGATAATTTCTATTGGAAAAATGATTTTGTTAATCCAGCAAGCATTTCATCCGAGTTAACAGACGGCGCTATTGATTGGAAGACGAAAAATATAGTTATTCAAGAACGAGACTTTGTAAGCTTAACGGTAGATAGATTACTAATGAATAATTAGTGCTGAGAGGAGCATTCTAAGCTCTTTAAATTTAATATCGGTCGTTAACTAATCGTAAATGATAAACTTATTCTGGGATAAAACTGGATCAAAATGGGATGCACTATATAATAGTAATAGATCAACCTTGATGGCCGTTGGAGTTAGGTACCAAGGTAAGCTCTCTGATTACAGGAGGGCTTTTTTTATAGGGAGGGTTGATAAAGTGACAAAAAGAATAAAGCCTAAATGGCAGCTTGAAAAAGAACAAAGTAAAAAAAGTAAAAGAGGTACTTTCGATTCTATAAATGATTTTGCAAACTCTTTCCAGGAAGCTTTTAAAAATCTTACTTGCTAGCTATCTACCTTATATAGATAAATCCTTATTTAGTAAGTGTTCAGACTATGCGAAAAAAGTTTATAAAAGGGGTTGACTAATTTAAATCATAATATTATGATTATTATGTAAGGTTGATTAAGGCAAAATAAAAAGCCTTAAAGGTAGAGCCCTCAAGACCTTACTAAATTAATAGCAAAGGGCGCAAAAGCCATGAGTATTACAGTAACTTTTGCGGATCCTAAAATAATTTTATTTATTGTTGCTGTTTGTGTTTGGCTATATGAACAGCACAAAAATAAAAAATAAGATTCGTAAAGGGTAAGCTTAAAGGCTTGCCCTTTGCTATAAGTATACCATATAAAAGGAGTTTAAAAAATGGTATTAAGTGAAGAAGAAAAGAAAAGAAGACATAGAGAAGCACAAAGGCGCTATAATGCTAGACGCAAAGAAAAGAGACTAGCAGGAGACAAAAAGGAATTAGAACAGTATGAAAGAGATAAAGCCAATTCAATGTATGGGAATGTTAAAAGTTATATAAGCGAACAGGCAACAAAAGCCCAATTATTAGAATTTAGAGACTTAATAGCAGAACGGCAGAAAAAACTTTCAAAAAAATAAATAAAAAGTATTGACTATCATAATATTATGATATATTATAAATATGTAAGTTGATGAGGGAACAAAAAAAAGCCCAGTGCGGGAACACTGAGCAAACTCAAACTCAAAAACTTATAAAGTTTCGACACAATATAAAGTAGGCTAGAAGCCTTTTAATTTGAGTATCTATATTATACCCGATAAAACACTTCTAGTCTAGCTATTAAATAGATTAGGAGTGTTTTTATTATGGTTAAAGAATTTAACGTTTACGGCAATGTTTACGGCGTAAGCCTTTGGCGTTCTGGTATGGCTGCAATTTTTGACATGTTAGACAACTTAGCAGGCAGTAAAGAAGATAGTGAATTACATGAATATAAACAAGCACTAAACCAAGAAGGCGAATATAGTTTGAAAATTAACGGTAAATTTAACCCGAATAGCGTTGCAAGTTCTGAATTATTTAATAATTTTGTTGATGATTTAAAAGCTAATATCTTAAATAAGGAGCTTGAACAAGTGGGATTTAGTAAAGAATGGCTAATAGATCAACATAATAAATTAGTTGAAATAGCTATCAACTTAAACAAGAACAAAGTAGAAATTGAATTTTAAGAGGTGTTAAAAATGAAGACTATAAAAAATGTTGAAGACGTTAAAAGCTTAGATATAATAGCAGAATTCAAAAAAGCAAAAAAGATTTATTTTGATACAGTTGAAGACGTTTGCGGAAGTATAACCGCATATAACAACCCTGAACAGTCTAATAAAATTGATAAAGTACTTAAAAAATATGATAAAAAATTTTATATTAACAATCATCAATTTTTAGAATTGTCTATCATTGACGCAAGTTTTGAAAAGTATGGCATTGGGGCGCTATTTATCGGTTTTAATGATGACACGGGCGAGAACTTCAACTGCTACCCATCGGCAAGCTTTGAGGTGTGTTATTCACTTAGTGAAGTTGCTTATTATTGGAACGATTTTTTAAAGCGGTTGAATGAAAATACTTTTATTTACAGATAAAGGAAGAAACAAAGTGAAAAAAATAAATAAAAAGTATTGACTATCATAATATTATGATATATTATAAATATGTAAGTTGATGAGGGAACAAAAAAGCCCAGTGCGGGAACACTGAGCAAACTCAAAAACTTATAAAGTTTCGACACAATATAAAGTAGGCTAGAAGCCTTTAATAGCATAAATGAACTAGTCAACTACCCCAGAATGAATTCTGGGGCTTGGTGGTTCGTTAGCTTGCGCTAACTATTCACCAATTTGCTTAGATACAGGCTTAACTTGTTTGAATTGCGAAAATCCAAACAGCGGTTTTCCCAAT
>CATKXA010000076.1 GCA_949840475.1 uncultured Thermoanaerobacterales bacterium
GCATGGGCTATATTTACATATTGCCCTGTCTGAAATTTTTGTAGTTTCTGCACTTAGAGTGCGATTATTCGCCCTTTAAAGGAGGATGCAAATAATACCACCCTTATTCTCATTAACTATCTTTGTCATAGTCTTACGCATCTTAACTTCTGCCTCTTCTGGAACATTGTTAAGTTTTGCTGTAATGCCTTCTTGAACAAAGCTTGATAGTGGTTTGCCAAACATGTTTGTATCCCAGATTGCTTGTGGATTGCTTTCAAAGCCTTCTGTTAAGTAGTTAAGAAGAGTTTGACTTTGCTCAGGAGAACCAACAGCTGGACAAACTTCAGTTTCAACGTCTACACGCATAATGTGTAAGCTTGGAGCTGATGCTTTTAGTTTTACTACTGAACCGTTGCCTTTTTTAACGATTTGTGGCTCTTCTAAAGTCATTTCGTTTAAAGTTGGCATTACTATTCCATAACCTGTTTCTTTAACGCTTTCTAATGCGTTTTTGATTTTATCATATTCTTTTTTTGCATGAGTTAAATGTTTCATATAGCTCATCAAATAGAAATCGTCAGCAATAGTTGTTCCACATTGTTTAGATAACATTTCATAGAACATTGCATTAGATACTGGTAAGTCATAGCTAATAGTACCATCGGCTAAGCGTAAGCTTTTTAGAGTTGGTGTTTCAATGTGGTCGTTTTCTGCAAACATTGCACCAAGAGCTTGATGCTCACTCATTTTAGAAATGCCGCTAACACTTTCTTTAACTTCATTGATAATTTCTTGAATAAACTCATTTTCGTATGGAAGAGCTCTAACCCACTTTGGTAAGTCAAGTTCGATAGAGCCAACTGGGAACTCGTATAGAGCTTCAGTGATAATGTTGTCAATATCGCTTACTGAAAGTTTTGATACATCGCATAGAATTACTGGAGCTGAATATTTGTTTTTAAGAGAACCTTCAAGCTTTTTAGCTTCGTCGCAGTTTGGATTTGCAGAGTTAAGCACAATAACAAATGGCTTTGAAGCTTCTTTTAATTCTTTTACAACACGCTCTTCAGCTTTTACATAGCTAAGTCTGTCAATGTCAGTCACTGAACCATCAGACGTTACCATAATAGCAACAGTTGAATGCTCTTCAATAACTTTTTTAGTGCCAAGGTCAGCAGCTTCTTTAAATGGCATTTCCTCTTCACTCCAAGGAGTTTTTACCATGCGAGGAAGTCCGTCTTCTTCGTCACCAATGGCACCAGGAATCATGTAGCCAACGCAGTCTACTAAACGAATTTTCGCTTCTGCACCAGAATCGAACTGCAAAGCTACAGCATTGTTTGGCACGAACTTAGGTTGTACTGTCATGATTGTTTTACCAGCCCCAGATTGTGGTAATTCGTCGATAATTCTTTGTTTCTCGTGTTTATCTTTTACCCCTTTTAGTACAAGTTCTTGTACAAATTTACGTATAAAGGTAGATTTACCAGTTCTAACTGGACCAACTACACCAAGATAAATATCGCCGTTTGTTCTTTTGGCAATATCATCATAAATTTCAAACTTTTCCATAATCCCCTCCGAATGTTTGATTGGTAAATGTATATGAGCATGACTTCGTGATTATTACAAACATTTTCTTGAAAAATTTAGGCTTATATGATAAAATTTAAATAGATAATTTTAAGAGGTATAAATATGGCTAAAAAAATTTTAAATATAGCTATTGAAACGACTGATGAACTTGACAATTTTGTAAAGGTCTATAGCGGCTTTAATAAAATAGTTGAAAATGAAGCATTAAAACTCCTAATCAAAATAGGTTTTGAGAATAATGCAACAGATTATGTTGATGCTCTATACAAAGGTGCACAAATTGAACAAAAAAGATTGATTGAATTAAAAAGCTTGCTAGAACTAAAAAAAGCTACTGAGCTACCTATTGCCCCAGCAAATGAGGTTGAAAAAAACTTAAGTGCCCTTGTTGCAAAGACTCAAGATGATGAGCTAGCTAAAAAATTAATCAATGAGAGGCATACACTATGATAATACATTGTTTCGCTGGTCCAAATGGCAGCGGAAAATCTACCATTGTGGACAAATTTATAAAAAACAACAATCTTTCCAATATGCCATTTGTGAACGCCGATATTATCGCTTAAACTCAATTCGCGGAAATTAAAGACCCATACGAACAAAATTTATTAGCAGCGCAGTTCGCAGAAATAAAAAGAAACGAATATATTGATAAAAAGCAAGATTTTATATTCGAAACTGTTTTATCTACACCAAGAAACCTTGAATTATTAAAAAAAGCTAAAAGTGAAGGTGCAGACATTAACCTTGTGTATGTTTTAACTAGAGATTCAGAAATAAATATAGAGAGAGTTGCCCAACGTGTTCTTGAAGGTGGTCACGATGTTCCAAAAGAAAAAATTATTAGTAGATATAATAGGTGTTTAAATTTGTTACCAGAAGTTTTAAGTGTATGTGATACTGGATTAATCTATGATACCAGTAATAATAATGAAACAAATTTAATAATTAGAAAAACAAAGAGCAACAAGTTAATAGTATATCATAATAAAAATGATGAATTTGTGGAAAAATTGATACAACCAATTCTGAATCTTAATAATTATGAAGTAATTTACGATGATAATCTTTCTAAATACTTAAATGAAGATTGTATGTATGATTTGAAAAAGCTTGAAAATTTAGAAACTGATATATTAATTGAAAAACCATCGCTCCCTATGAATGATATTAATGAAGAAAAAAACCCAGAGGCATTGAATATAGAATTAAATACTACTAACAAAAAAACTCCGTAACAATAGGTTACGGAGTTTTTATTTATAATTTTTTAATTTGCTATTTGTCCTCAATTACTTCAGCTTTTGCTCTTTCGTACTCTTCCTCAGAAATCAAGCCTTCCTCTTTAAGTTTAGATAACTTTTCAATAGTTTCCTCTTTGCTTGCAGGGGCAGCTTCTGGCTCTCTTTGATTATTTACTTGCTCGCCAGTTTCAGAGCTTGTATTAGTGGTATATTGTGCATCAGTGATCACAACATTATTAGTGCTAGCCTGCCATGCAACAATTATAGATAAAAGCCCGATTGGAAACAAAGCTATTGAATAAAAGATTGCCCAATTAGTAAAGCTTTTTTTCTGCATCGCCATTTGGCTATCAGTATAACTTGCTGCATCTATATACTTTTTTGCTCCAATGAAGCAGTAAACCGCAACAGGGATTAATATCAAAGTAAAACAATAACTTACACCAGCAATAAAGCCCAAAATTCCTAAAATTGTACTAAGTACACTACTTTTATTATTCATAATTTACTCCTTATGGTTAGTTTATAAACTTAAGTCTAACTATATAACCAAATGATAGCAATTTAGCTAAAATAAATCAACCAAACTTTGCTAATTATTTTTTTTGTTCTCTTTAATTTTTTTACCAGTTGATTTGATTAAACTTACTTTGCTTTCTTTACCACAAAGCAATCGCTCAATGTTTGACCTATGAGCATACCAAGTTAAACAAAAGATTACAAATAGCAATAAACAAATCACTTTATCAAGTGGTGCGTCTAAGCTTTTTGCTTTAATGCCCTCAACTGCAGTCAATGCTGTAACACATAAAAAGCTTGCAACAGAGCCGTATTTAAATAGAAGCCAACAAACTAACGCACATGCAATAACCAAGAGTGTTATCAATGGGTCAGCAGCTAAAAATACTCCAAGCATGCTCGCAATACCCTTACCACCTTTAAACTTGTATACAACAGGGTAAATATGCCCCACCATTACAGCAATACCAGCAATGTATAAATAAACTATATTGTTCCCAAAAATGATGTAAGCTAAATATGCAGGTAAAAAGCCCTTTAAGATATCTAAAACTAAGTTTATTAGTCCGTACACAAAACCAAAGTTACGCAAGATATTAGTGCTACCAGCATTCCCACTACCAAGCTTAGTAATGTCTTTCTTTTTAGTGCTTGCTAAAATCCTTGAAAAACTTATGTTCCCCATAAAGTATGAAATAACAATTATAATTAGGATTTGCCACCAAACCATTACAAATCCTCCTCTCTTTTAGATTTTAACACAATCTTTATCGGAGTACCTGTAAAGTCTACAGACTTACGCAAACTGTTTTCTATATAACGCAAGTAATTGTCTGTCATAATGGTGCTATCGTTAACAAATAAAGTAAAAGTTGGTGGGCATACACCTGTTTGAGTTCCGTAATAAATCTTGAGCCTTTTTCCACTCTTTGACGGCGGTACAGTTACACTACAAGCAGTCTGCAATATATCATTAAATGTACCAGTTGATATTTTTTTGTGAGCATTCTCATATGCTTCGTTCACAGCAGGCATGAGTTTGTCTATTCTCTTTGAAGTTAATGCAGACAAATATACGCTCTTAAAATAGCTCATAAATGCCAAATTGCCCTCTAAATCTTTATTGAACTTGTTCATAGTGCCTGTATCTTTTTCTATAAGGTCCCATTTGTTCATAACAACTACAATAGGCTTGTTTTCGCTGTTAGTAAGGGCACAAATTTTTAAATCTTGGTCACTAATTGGAAGCGAGCAGTCAATCACCATAACAACAACGTCAGCACGTTTAATAGAGTCAATAGTTCTATAAATAGAATAGCTTTCTACACTCTTTTCTTCAATAGAACGCTTACGACGCATACCCGCAGTATCTATTAGCAAATATTTTTGCTTATTATAGTTAAACGGCACGTCAACAGCATCTCTCGTTGTTCCAGCTATTGGAGAAACAATCACTCTTTGCTCGTTAACAAGCCTGTTTACTAAGCTTGACTTACCAGCGTTTGGCTTACCAACGATTGCAATTTTGATTGCATCAGTTTCTTCAGCATCTATTGGTAAAGTTTTAAAATAGCTGATAGCCTCATCTAAAACATCGCCAACACCTCTACCTTGAACAGCAGAAACACCAAAAGGCTGACCTAAACCTAACGCATAAAAATCGTATAGCTCTTCTTCTTTATAATTATCCAACTTGTTGCAAACAAGTAAAACTTTTTTCTTGCTTGCCCTTAGTTTTTGAGCGACCTCATAATCTTGAGGCAATAGTCCAGTTTGTGCATCCACAACATATAGTATTATGTCTGACATAGATACCGCAATATCTGCTTGTTTTATGATATCCTTAGCCATTTGGTCTTGGCTT
>CATKXA010000077.1 GCA_949840475.1 uncultured Thermoanaerobacterales bacterium
CAAGCAGTCCACCCACCATTGGCGTTAAAGTTCCTATGGTTATATAGTTGATATTAAGAGTAACATATCCTAAATAAGCACCAAAACCTAGCGACAATAAGCAGATACAAAATGTCAGTACTGCTGACAATATTATTCTCCAACGCTTTACTTTATCTTGCTTTAAATTTTTCACAAAACATCCCTCGTCATTTATGTTTACCCTTAGTTTCTGCTTAAAGCACAAATTTATGTAAATTAGTTTTTAAATTCTTTGTCGAAAAAAGCAAGCAATTAAAAATGCAGTAACTCGCTCACTCATTACTGCATAAAATTCGCCACACTCCCCATTTTTCCTAGCCTTCAGCTATGTGCTATGACAGACATGACACCTATGTCTGGCATAGTACATCAGCAAATATTAGCTTATTTGTGGTATGGAAGATTATTATTTATAGTAAAAGCCCTATATATTTGCTCCATTAAAACAACTCTAAACAAACCATGTGGGAAAGTAATCTTTCCGAATGATACAACATGTTTAGCTTTACTTTTAAGCATATTATCTACCCCATTGGAGCCACCAACAACGAAAGTTATTTCTGATGTCCCCTCAACAGCCTCGCTAGACAAAATATTGGCTAGGTCTTCACTAGACACAAGTTTACCCACTCTATCAAGCAATATTATAGTGCCTTTGCATGTATTTTGTAATTTTAAACTCTCTTTTTCAATCTTCTTTTGAGTAGAGTTTTGCTTAGACTCCTCTTCTACCTCAAAAACTCTTACCTCACAAAACCTAGAGGTACGTTTTTTAAACTCGTTAAAAGCGTCTAGCATTCCCTTATATTTAATTGTTCCAACAGCAACTATATTAATTTTTAACATATTTCACCTACAAAAATTAAGTTATAATAATTTGAACATTTTGTCAAGCATTGTCGCTTTTTAATTTATGACCTAAATTGCACCAATGTTTATAATTCGTTTATGAAAATTTAATTGACACAAGGGTTTTATTATCTTAAACTAAAAATAGTTATTTCAAAAGGAGCAAATATGGAAAGAACTAAAAGAAGTTTAACTCTAACAGCAGCTATACTAAATATTATTTCTTATAGTATATATATTTTATTTACAATACTTGCACTTTATCAAGATATAGCATTCTTATTAATTTCTGGCAACTCTGGGATTGAAGCAACATTAATTAAAGCGACTATAGCCTTTTTTGTATTAATTTATGGTATAAGGCTTGCACTAGGCATTTCAATGCTTATACTATCTGCCAAATTAATTAAAATCAGCAGACTACAACCAAAAGAGTTTTTGGCAAAGCGAACCACAATGAATGCATGCTATGTTATAAATATAATTATTGTAACACTTGGCATTATTGCCTACCTCAACGGCAACGTGGCTTTAACAACAATAGGCTTACTTATCGATGTTGTATTATGGACTATTTTAGTGCTTGCCTCTGTACTTATAGCGGTTGATAGGAGTAAAGCACAAAAAGAACTTGCCTCATCGCCAGTAGATACAGTCAGTTCTATATAGAGCGAAAGCCAATCAAGTTTAGACAAACTTGCAGAACTTAACAAACTAAAAGCAGACGGTCTTATAACCGAGCAAGAATTTGAAAAAATGAAACAAGATATTTTAAAGCAATAATAAAACACGCTTAAAACAAGCGTGTTTTTATTTGAACAACTCTGTCCTAGTTGCCTGCATTCCTTTTTTAGGCCCACAAGCCGAGTTTACAAAGTTTAGCAATGCCATATTTTGAGTGTAAACTTCATTTATTTGCTCACATTTATTCTCGCCCATTAATTGGTTTACAAGCTCTAAATGCGAAATATGTAGCATCTCATGTACATTTTTATCCTCAATAGCTTGTGCTATCAGTGTAGATTCAGATTTATAAGCTTCGGATAGCCCTAAATCTTGAAGTCGTTCTTTAGCTATAAGCACTTCCTCACAAACAAACTTTAAGTCTTGTTGCATTTCTGAGCCGTCATACTCTAAGCCTGTTTTGTATATATAATTATCCATGGACTCAAGCAATGTCTGCGTATTATTTGTGTACTGTGCAATGCTAAGAGCTAAATATAAAAAACTGTTTGCGGTATACTCTTCAAGCAATGCACTATTGACTGAATAAGTAATTATATCTTGCTCATTTAAACCCCGATAAGACCTGTAATCATCAGCAAAAAACACCTTTTGTCTACTGAAATCAAATGCGTAGCTTTTGCCGTCAATACTTATCTCCGCCCAAGTATGATACGCACTTTTAGCATTACTTTTATATTCTTGATAATTTTTATAAGCCAAATAATAATCTATCGCAGTACAAATTCGAGCTGATGCTTGCCTGCTGTATATTGCAAAAATTCTACTTATATCATGACAGATGCCATCGCACAACTCTTTGTTCGCAAAAATTGCTGTTGACGGAAATCCAAACAAGCTTGTTTCACGCAAAGCATCGCCAATTCCGTACTCATAAGCATAGTATTCAACTGAGTTTCTTTTAAAAAACTCACAAATCGAATACACATTCTTCATACTAGCAAGTTGCTTTGCTTGAGCTTCAACAAAAGCTTCTAGTTCTTTAAATGATTTTATATCCATTTTTGCCTCTTTTAGTATTAGTATAACAAAGTAAAAACTATTGTCAATACATATTAAAATTTTACTTGGCATTGCCTTTTTAGTATTGACAAAATTATATATTATGTTAATATATAAGTTGAGGTAAATCATGAGAAAAAATATCAATTACGAACATATTGTAACAATACTTAACCAAAACCAAAAAGATTGGGAAAAATTAAAAGTTTTAAGCGAATACCTTGAAGATGATGATGTTTCAAGCATCTTGTTTTCAAAATGGAAACTTCTAGGTAAAGAATTATTTTCTGAAAACGCCACAAGTTTAACACTTGCTGATTTTTACTGGGCAAATAGAATACTTCGCTACACTCCTGCCGCTAGAAAAGACTCAGTTTTATCAGCAGATAATCTAATTTGGGCTCTAACTACTCTTAATAGTGATTACAAAAGCTATGGCGACGATGCAAACAAACTTAAAGTTGACTTGTTACGCCGTGCTTTATTAATTGACACTAAACACGCTTTAGACTTAATCAATGAACATGGTCCTATAAGTGACTCTATGAGAAAAAAAGCCAATGACATTGCAGAAATCGCAGAGGATGACTCTTTGGATTATTCTTCAAAGCTTATGGGGCTTACAAGTATTGGTTGCACAACAGAGCTTAGCAAGTATTTAATCAATGAAAACACTGTGAATGCTATATTAGATCAAATCATTAGCACTTTAGATTCACAACCAGATAAGTAAAAAAACGGCTTTCGCCGTTTTTTTTATTTCTCCATTACCTCTCTCATTCTTTCAAGTACAAACAGTGGTGGTTCCTTTGGTCCCGCATAGGTATTATTGCGTATCTTATATATTTCCTTAGAACGTGGGAATATAGCGTTAATAATATCTTTTTGTTCTTGCTTATTTTTGTTTTTTATAACAGTCATCTCATTATTTATTCCCCGCAAAAAGCTTTCCCACTGCAAATAAACATCGCGAGCTGTAAACATATAATCGTCAGAAAGCCCTGCGACTTCAAGCCTACGTTTAATTCTTATTAACTCATTTGCACAATACTTTTTACTTGCCCTGTCATTTACATCATGAAAATTATTGGAGAAATTATCGATTAACGCATCATACGATTCTAGCAAATACTTTTTATCCATGCAAAATAACGAATATAACTTATGCATAGCTCTAGTATAAGAAAAATTTGTAAAGGATTGCAAAATAGCTTTGTAATCACTAATTGCATAAATTTGCTCTTTTTTAATATCTCTAAATTTATAATATGCTTCTACAGTCATTACATATTGCCTTGTAAAATCAAATGCATAGTTAACGCCATCAATTTCAAGCTCAGCCCATGTGTGGTGTGAATCAACGGGACATTCACAATAATCCTCATAGTTATGCTCTGCTATTTCATAATCTATTGCCGAACAAACCCTCGCAGTTTGGTCATTAACCGAAACAACAAAAATTCGAGAAATCTCATCGCAAAGCTCCTCGCAAACGTCACGAATCGAAAATAACACATTTGATGGAATGCCACAAATACTTGTTTCCCTAAGCTTGTCCGCTAGTCCATATTTACCAGTATTTTCTTTGGAATGCATTTCAAGAAACTGCGGTAAGCGCCAAAAACAAGGCTCTTTAGAAAAAATAAGCTCCTGAAAAACATCATTTTGCAATCTTAGATAATCCTTAAGTTCTTCTCTTGTTTTTAGCTTATGCATTTTTTAATTCCTTTCATTTAATAATTTTATCATAAACAAAAAGAATGTCAATACTAAAAATTTGACTAAAAAATTCCAGTCTAGTATACTATAAAAAAGGAGTAAAACATGCGAGTAATTAGCGGTAAAGCACGTGGAACCAAACTACAAGGACCTAGCACAGATGAAACTAGACCAATAACTGATAGAGCTAAAGATGCCCTATTTAATATTATTTCCTACGAACTTGCGGATTGTAGGTTTTTAGACCTTTTTGCAGGCACCGGTGGCGTTGGAATTGAAGCACTTAGCCGTGGTGCAAAGTGTGCTACTTTTATTGAGCTTTCTAAACAAATTTATACAGACTTAAACTACAACATTGAGCGTACTCACTTTAAACTTCAAGCGACAATGCACAATTATGACGCATTCAAGTTCATGCAAGAGAGCAAGCAACAATTTGATATAATATTCGTTGCTCCCCCACAATGGAAAAACTTATGCCAAGAGGCTATGAATATGCTTTGTAAAAATATTCATTTGCTTGCAAATGACGGCATTGTTATTACTCAGCACGACCCTATTGAAAAAGTTGAAATAGATAGTAAAATATTAGTAGAGTACGACAAACGAGTATATGGTGGAGTTCAATTCAACTTTTATAAAAGACCATAAAAAGTTAATGCTATAAACTATCAAAAAAAGTAGCGAGTTATCGCTACTTTTTTTGATAAATAGTTTCAAAATTAGTTTTAG
>CATKXA010000078.1 GCA_949840475.1 uncultured Thermoanaerobacterales bacterium
ACCAAAATAATTCTAGGAGATATATATGGCAAGACTAATCCCAAGAAAAACCAAAGTTCAGACCCAATTTTTTAAAGGGTTGACACTTACTGATGGCATTATTATATTGTCGTTTATGGTAATTTTAGCTCTTATACTATTAAGTGACTTCTCGCTTAAGCTAAGACTAATTTTGTCTGCAACTATAATAATGCTTGGCGTTGTTATGTTTTTAAACATAGCCCCAGAAACGCGAACGTATCATGCGATAGGTGACCTTTTAAGCTTTTTATTTGGTGTTAAAAAGTTCACAAAACAAAAGCATGCAACGAGGAAGAGCGTAAATGCATTGATGCCATATGTTGGAATACTAGAGCAAAACCTAGATGAAAAACACAAAGTTGGTATCATTGACTATAAAGAATATTTTGGTGTAGCTGTAGAAATCAAGTCTATAGAGTTTTATATGCTTTCGTTGGCACGCCAAGATGCGTATATTATGGCTGTAGACAACGCACTTAAGTCTTTATCTACTGAGCAATCCGCCGCCATATTTAAGTTTTCTAGACCAATGGTTCTTGATAGCTATATAGGCAACGAATGTGATAAAAAAGATGCTATTTTAAACAACATTGCAAACGGTGTTACCAAAGAAGAAGAGGCTGTGCCTCGTATTGAGATAGTTGAATCGCGTATCAATTCGCTTGATGCAATGAACGTTGATAAAGAGTTCCCAATAATGAAAGACCACATGTATTTGGTTATTTTTGCCAAATCTGTTACGCCACTTTTATCTACGCTCAACTATGTAGTAAACACTATTGAGGGTAATACCAACAACGTTATGACATGCTCAGTGCTTGATAGAAAGCAAACTGCAGTATTTTTGAAAAACTATTACACATCAAGCTTTGATGAACGTGAAGTTGATGCACTAGACCCTAAAGACCTAATGGACTGGATAATGCCAGAGCGTGTTCAGTTTGCGGCACTTAAGCATTATGTTAATGACAGACCATATACAACATATTCAGTTGCTGAGTATCCAATAGCTGTTCCAAACGCATGGGGAAGAAATTTCTTCTCAGTTCCAGGAACAAGAATTGCTGTTAAGTTTAAGCCAGTACCACAATCTGACGCAGAAAGACGACTTGACCGCTCTATTATGGAGATGGAGGTTCAAGCACAAAAGCGTGGTAGGGCATCAACAGAGCTAGAGAAAAACACACACCTTGAAACGCTTAGAGAGCTTATGGCATCTATCAAAAACGGTAATGAGGTATTATTTGATACAAATATCTACATTCAAACTGAAGATGCACAAAGAAAGCTGCTTAGAACTCAACTTATGCGTTCTGGTTTTAAGTACAATGAAATGTTTGGTAAACAAAGAGATAGCTTTATTAACTGTAATGTTTCTCAGCGTTCAAACAACAAAAAATATGAGCGTGGTATAAACTCAAGCTCACTTGCGGCTATGTTCCCGTTTGTTAGTGACTCTGTTCAAGACCCTAATGGTATCTTCCTTGGTATGAACAATGAGCCAGTATTTTTGGACTTTTTCAAGCGTGATAAAGAGCGTATCAACTCTAACATGGTTGTACTTGGTAAGTCTGGTTCAGGTAAGAGCTTTGCAACAAAAGCAATACTTGCAAACCTTGCTTCAGACAACACTAAAATCTTTATTCTTGACCCAGAGCGTGAGTACGATATACTAGCACGCAACCTAAAAGGTAAGGTTATTGATGTTGGTTCAGCAAAAGAGGGAAGAATTAACCCACTTCAAATCATTACTGGCCTTGAAGACGAGAACGAAGAAGGTCAAAACGTATCGCTTGCTAGCCATTTGCAGTTCCTAGAGTCATTCTTCAAGATGATACTAGACGGTATCACAAATGATGCCTTAGAGGTTCTAAATGAGGCAATCAAAGAGCTATACGAAACATTTGGTATTAACAATAACACTAAGATTGATGAGCTTGCTGCTAATCAATTCCCAATAATGCAAGACCTATACAAATACGTTTCTGAGCAATACGAAAAAGCTAAAGACGAGTATCAAAGAAACAACTTGAAAATCATCAGAACATACTTAAACAAATTCGCTGAGGGCGGAAGAAATAGTATGCTTTGGAACGGATACTCAACAATCACAGCAGAAGAGAACATGATTGTGTTCAACTTCCAGACATTGCTTGCTAATGGTAACAACGACCTAGCTAACGCACAGATGATGCTTATTATTCGTTGGCTCAACAACGAAATTATCAAAAATAAAGACTACAACGCAAAATACAATACAAAACGTCGTGTTGTAGTTGTAATAGACGAGGCACATACCTTTATTGACCCTAAAAAAGACGTAGCACTTGACTTTATGTTCAACCTAGCTAAACGTATTCGTAAGTACGAAGGTATGCAAATAGTTATTTCGCAAAACTTAAAAGACTTTACTGGTACTCCTGATATTGCTCGTAAGTCAACAGCTATTATCAATGCCAGCCAATACTCACTAATCTTCTCATTAGCACCGCACGATATTAATGACCTTGTTTCACTTTACGAAAAGGCGGGACAGATCAATGAAAAAGAGCAGGATACAATAGTTACAAACCCACGTGGTAAAGCTTTCTTAATGACTGGTCCTTATTCAAGAACTAATATCGACATTATTGTTAACGATAGTGTTCGTGACCTATTTGAAAAGATTCGCGAAGATAACAATGACTAAATAAAAGAATTTACCAAGAGGATAAAAGCACAATGAACTTTTTTGGCTTAGCAATCAAACTTAATAGTGTTTTTTGTGGCAACAATAGTTGCCTTTCCTCTTTGGTGGCTTCTTCTAGTAATGTAACTGAAACTATTGAATCAACTACTTTAATTTCTTCATTTTTTGAGATTGTTGCAAGTTCACTCATTAATTTATTGCTTAAATTTGTGTACTTAATCTGTACCTTTGTTTTGAATGTTATTGAGTTCTTGCAGTTCTTGGTAAGTAGAATGCTTGGTATCAATGTAGCAATAGAAGACTATGCTGTGTTTGACAAGAGTAATCCGCTAGTTAATATGCTTACAAATGAAACGGTTTTAAATACTTTTAAAATCGTTGTTGGCGTTTCAATAGTTTTGATTATTATTTTCACAATTTTTGCTATTGCTAAGTCTGAGTATGAATTTGCTCAGTCTGGTGATGCAGACGTTAACTCTAAAAAACGAATAATGGTTCGTTCTTTAAAAGCATTCTTTACAATGGGAATGTTCCCACTAATATTAATGGCAGGCATTTTGTTAGTTAATGCAATACTTGCAGGCTTTAATGACATATTGCGTGGGGGAGAAAACACAACCATTTCTGGACAAATCTTCATTGCCAGTGCCTATAGTGCAAACAACTATAGAAACTATGCAGAAGCAAATAAAAGAATCCCAATAGTGATTAACTTTGATGACCCAGTTGAGCTAGGTCAAGGCAACGCGTACTCTGCTGAGGAACTTAATAAAATTTACAAGTATTTCCAGCCAAAAGGTGCACAAATTTTTGACAGGTTTGCAGACAGCGACTTCAACAGCTTTGCCAGTGAAGTGGTCTACCAAAATAATCAGCTTATAAACAATCAAACATACAACGGCTTTGAACGTTTTATCTGCACTAGGGAGCAGTATTATGTTCTTGCTGATTTTGTGGACTATGCTATCAAAAATAACGTTAAATACTACGTTAAAAACATGAAAGACGTCGATATAGACTGGAAATATGTATCTGATGCTATCTACAATAAGAGTGAAGGCACTCTAAAAATTACTTATAAAGACACCAATAATTTATACAATGGTAAGTCGTATACTGTTACATATCATCCAGAATCTGCCGAAGTTTCAAGTCCAATATCCGACGCTGTTAAAACAATATCTGCACTTTTGGCTATTGGCGAATACAAGGATAATACCTTTAATATTTTGAACCGTTTAGAAGATTCACTAAATGTTGTTCAGTGGTGTACTGATAAAGTGTATCTAAGGCTTTCTAAAGGCTTGAGAGATGCAATCAACCGTAAAGAGAGCTTAGCAAATATACAAAAAGCTATGACAGCTGTCGACAAGCTAATACTTTTTGAACGTGCAAGGTTATCTTATAACAACACTATAAATGCGACACTAACTGAATTAATGGAGGGCGTAGAGCTTCCAGCATATATGATGCAAAAGCGTGTTTATAGGGTTAGTACTGGTGAGTTTGTAGTAACAGAGGAAATACCAGTTGCTTTAATCAATGGTAAATACTATGAGCTTGAGCAAATTGAGCTTAAAGACGATGACGGCAACTTAATTGTTGATAGTTTTAAAGACAGTTACTATACTTTGCTTAGTAGTGATATGCCAGTTGTTGCGACTAGCTCTAGTGGAGAGGGTGTTGTTGACTTTGGAACAACTACAAACGGCGTCAACTTAGGTAAATGGAAATATGAACCAGAACATACTTTTTCTGATATAACCGTAGATAAGAAAAACGGCGAGTTTGAAAATGAGCTTGGCACTGGCGGAAGCATTTATACGAGATATGACGACATTGTTAACCCAATTATAAAACAAGTAAGCTGGCCTCAAAAACTTATCAATGATTTGCAAGTTATTTACAAAGATGTAAACATCAATCAAATGATAACCACTGGTAAATGGCTTGATAAACTCAGTGAAATTTATGGTGCAGACAATACTACTGGCGACTTTACAAGTGACATAGGCACTTCACTTATCAGTCCGCTTGGAATCATACTCTCTGAGCTATTCTTGGGCGAAATAGAGGAGTCTGACGGCTTCAATCTATATGGTTCATTGGTGTTCAACACCAAGTTTGATAGTGATACTATCAAAGCTTTGATGTTAAG
>CATKXA010000079.1 GCA_949840475.1 uncultured Thermoanaerobacterales bacterium
TTATTTTTGGGTACCCTTTTTAATGAGTGTTTCGGATTTTTTCAGTTAACAACGCTTTGGACATGAAATACCCGCTCTAACTTAATCGGGCTTAGTTGACGTCCTTGTGCTAGGCTCATAAAAAAATCCACGCACGAGTTTACTTAGCGTAAATGAGTGTGTGGATTTTTTTATAGAAACAACGCACAAGGCGTTAAATAAGCCCGATTAGCCGATGGCTTCATTAAGCTCCTTAAAACTTAGCTTATTCACATAAACAATTTTATTTTGCTCTTTATACTTTTTAACTAACTCATTTCTAAAATCAGCAAAGTATGTGCCGCTGTCGCCGATTAATTGTTCTTTTAGCAAATCATACATATATTCGTAAAGAGTTTGTTCAGTTAAATTTGAAACATAGGTGTTTTTAAGTTCTTCAATGATTTCAGCATCAGTTTTGTCTGTACCGTCTACCTTAGTAGATGATACTACCTCGCCAGCCTCATAAACACCAGTAAGCATCATTAAGTGAATACCATAATCACTTACAACGCCTTTGATAGTGTCTCCAATATTAATGCTATCATTACTCATATATTCTTCAAAAAGTTCTCTCGCTCCATTAGCAAAGTCTTTAACAAGAGTGCCATGGTTTTCTGCTTCAGATGAAATAGTGAAGCCTAGCACGCCAGAGAGTTTATCGTTTGTAAGTGAGCCTGTATCCCCACTATATTTCCAAGCAAATTCATTAAATAGTAAAGTTCTTGCCCTCACTTCCATAAGTTCTTTTTTACTAGCATTAGCATTTATATATTCGTCTGAAGCTCTCAAAGTTGCCAATCTTTTTGCAATTTCTGTATCGTAGTTTTGCCTAATCTCTGTAACAGAGATTTGGTCTTTAACAAGCTCGCCGTCTTTCTCTACTTTAACAGTAAAGCCGTCTTCGCCTCTATATGAAGTTGTCATTTTGTCTTCAACAGCATATAACTTACGTACTTCTTCATAATACTTTCTAAACATCAAGTCTTTGGAAGTATCGTAGCCAGGAACGCCTTTCAAAAAGTCTAAAGTCTTATCATCATATTTAATAAGAACGTGTTGTACTGTAAAATACTTATAAGTATCGCCATAATGATAAAGAATCAAAGTATCATTGTCATTAGCTGAAATAATTTTGATATAGTTGTCTTTATTAGTGTTGCTTTCAGTTGAAGCATTTAACAACTCTTTATACTTTTTAACGATAGCTGCATCGTCGATTTTGTCGCCAGCACCTGAGTTGATGTACTCTTGATACATTGTGTAAAGTTCGCTTTCATAATAGCTTTCATAAACTCTTTTAAGTTCAGCAAGAAGCACTGCATTTTTGCTTGAATCTTTTTTGTTAGCTTTAGCACTTAAAATAAGTTCTGATAAAAACATATTGTAAGCTTCAAGTCTTTTTGCATGCTCACTTTCATCAATAGCTATATGAGTTCTATTGTCTTCATCTTTTGAATCGTTATAAAAATACAAATCTGCTTCAAATTTAGCTATAGCATCGTTCCAAACAATCTTATCGCCAGTAACAACCTCGCTATAGTCTTTTTGTGTAATTTTTTCAAACTTATAAGGTTCATATTTGATAGCTTTTTCAGCGTCTTCATCTTCGCCTTGAAGTCTTTCAGGTAGTTTTTCTTCGTCAGAGTTTTGTAATAGAAGTAATGCTTTTTCTTTACTGTCTATTTGTGAATATAAGAAATCTATAGTGTCATACCAAATATCGTCTAATGCTTTTTGACTAAACTTTAATGTTCCGTCTTCAATAAGCTTTGTTGCTTCAACCAAAATTATTTCTCTTGCAACAACAGAGTCATAAAACACCTTCATAATATCTTCTTCAGAAGAGTATGCAAAGTAATAAGAGTTTTGTTGATAAAAACTATAGTATGCATTGATAAGTTCTTGCTTAGTGATAACACTATCGCCTATTTTGATAGTAGTAGCACCAGCTGGCAGTTTTTCGTTTTTAACAAAAATAGAACAGCCTGTGAAAAATGACAAGCACATACACAAGCACAAAACTAGTGAAATAATTTTAGATTTAAAGCTTTTCATTATGCCTCCAATATAATCTAATCAAATTAACTTTTATAGTATATAATATTAATCCCTCAAAAATCAATCGTTTTCGTGAATAATTTATACAGCCTGCAAGAACTTTTGAAGCTCAATAAAGTTATTTGCAGCACTATTTTGTCTATTTAAACAAATTTTTGGCACCAGTGCAAAGTCCAAATGACATTTATCTCTAAATTTGTAAACAAGTTCTCCAATTTTTTCGTTACCAATAATCTGCTCTTTGCTCTCAAAAATAATCTCGAGCTTATCTATAGACGAAACAATTTCAATCGCTCCAAGCTCGCGGGCTTTTGCTTTTGCATAAGCAATATCTATCAAATTCTCTGTTGGCTTAGGTAGCTTTCCATAAGCATTAACTAGCGACGAAATAACCTTTTGCTTGTCCTCAAAAGTCTTTATCCCAGCAATAGATTTGTAGGCTATCATACGCTCTTCACTCTTGGTCATATAGCTATCTGGAATAAACGCATCAAGGTTTACACAAACTTTTACTTCACTGCTATTAACCTTATTACCCTTTATCTCTTCTACAGCCTCACTTAGTAACTTTGAATATAAATCATAGCCAACTTTTTCCATATGTCCATGCTGCTCAGCACCTAGGATATTGCCGCTGCCTCTAATTTCCAAATCTCGCATTGCAAGTTTAAATCCGCTACCAAACTCAGTAAACTCAGATAACGCATCCAGCCTTTTAATAGCCTCAGTTGACAACACCTTTTCGTTTTGATAAGTAAAGTAAGCATACGCCATTTTATTGCCACGACCAACCCTGCCTCGTAGTTGGTAAAGCTGGCTTAGCCCAAATCTGTCGCTATCACAAACAATAAGTGTGTTTGCATTTTCAATATCTATACCATTTTCTATTATTGTTGTGCAGATTAATATATCTGCTTCGCCGTGATAAAACTTGTAAACGACATCTTCAAGTTGTTTGCCTCCCATTTGACCATGCCCAATCAAAATTCTAACATCTGGCAAAAGCTGTTTTATTCTGTACGCAAAACTCTCAATTTTTTCAACTCTGTTATATAAAATAAATACCTGCCCGCCCCTCGAAATCTCTTTGTTTACTGCATCAATAATTAAAGAGTCTGTAAGCTCTGTAACATAAGTATTAACTGGCAAACGCTGGCTCGGTGGCGTAGATATAATTGATACATCTCTAATACCAGATAGTGACATATGTAAAGTCCTTGGAATTGGAGTGGCACTGAGTGTCAACACATCAACATTTGGGTATTTGAGTTTGATTTTTTCTTTGTCCTCGACACCAAACTTTTGCTCTTCATCAAGTATTATAACCCCAAGGTCATTAAATACAACATCGTTAGACAATAGTCTGTGCGTACCACAAATAATATCTATCTTTCCACTTTTTAAGGCTTCAAGAGTACTAGCAATTTGTTTTGGAGTTTTAAACCTGTTTAGCACTGCACTGTTTACTCCAAAATTGTTCATTCTAGCCCTTACTGTTGCATAGTGCTGTTCTGAAAGTATTGTAGTGGGAGCTAAAAAAGCAACTTGCTTGCCACTTAGCACTGCTTTAAAAGCACACCTTAAAGCCACTTCAGTTTTACCAAAGCCAACATCTCCACAAAGTAACCTATCCATTACCTTGCCTTGCTCCATGTCCTTTTTTATCTCACTTATACTTGCAAGTTGGTCCTCAGTTTCAGTATAAGCAAAACTGTTCTCAAACTCCATTTGAAGCTCGTTATCTTTAGGATAAACAAACCCCTTTTGAGCTTCTCTATTTGCGTATAGCTTAACAAGGTCAAACGCCAATTTTTTAACAGATGCTTTTACTTTCGCCTTAACCTTTGCAAACTCTACTCCGCCAATTTTAGAAAGTTTTGTCGGCTCTTTTGCTCCACTAAACCTATCTAGCATATCCATTTGGTCGATTGGCACATATAGCCTGTCGCCATCTCTGTAGCGTACAACAACATAGTCCTTGGTACCAAAGTTACCAGATAATTTTTGTACACCCTCGCAAACGCCGATACCATGAAAACTATGCACAACAAAATCCCCAATCTTAGGGATTGAAAACACGTTGTTCCTTGACGCTTTTAGTTTGCTCTCGCTCTGCTTTCTTGCCAAAAAGTCATAGGTCCCAATGACCATGAGCTTTTGATTATTCAATATAAACCCGCCCGCATACTCGCTTTCGCTTATGTGAAGGTCAGTAGCTGTAATATCCTCAATATTGCCAGTGCTTACATTTACATCGTAATTTTTAAGTACACTTTTTAAAGAGGCTACATCAATTTCACTTCCAGCAAAAACTAAAATCCTGTAGCCGTCAAAGTAATATCTTTTGATAGTTTCAGCAAGTTCTTTATGATTGTGCGTAAACTTTTGGACATAAGACGAGCCCGCATCAAACACAATTTTAGGCTCAAAAAATCTGTTGTTGCTTGAAATATTGTGAAACACGATGCTTTGATTCTTAGAAACACTTTTTATAAACTCATCAAACGGCACAAAGTTGCCTTGCTCGCTAAAAAGCAATCCGCTTTGCTTTAAACTTTTGATGCGGTTTTTGAACTCAGCTTCTAATTGCTTAGCGGTGTCATAAACAACCTTGCCCTCGTCTATTACAACTGTCGCATTTTTTATTATTTGAAAAATTGACTGTTTATCTTTTATTATTGGCATGATGTAGTCAAGGGCATACGAGCTTTCATC
>CATKXA010000080.1 GCA_949840475.1 uncultured Thermoanaerobacterales bacterium
TAATACACTAATTACCGCATTAAATAAAAAAAGCCATCTGCTTTGTGATGGCTTGCTTATTATGAATTTTTAATAATTCTTGATGTGCCTTACCTCAATACTTGGAATTGTAATTTCATGTGGCATATCAAACACGTATTTGATTGTTTTTGCAACTTCTTCTGCTGTAAGTCCCAATTTCATTATATCTTCTGACAATTCATCATTGTTTCTAATATAGAAATTTGTTTTTATAAGTCCAGGACAAACATCAGTAATTTTTATGTTATGTTGTGCTAAATCTCTTTGTATTGCTTTGCGATAGTAATAACTACCATGCTTTGAAGCATTATATACTGGGCAAAATTCTTCTGTTTCAACTCCACTCTGCGAATTTACATTGATTATTTGCCCTTTACTATTCTTTAATAATGTTGGTGAAAGTGAAGTTATTACTGCAATCGTTCCAAAAGTATTAGTATCTAGCAAATCTTTAATTTTTGAGAGTTTATTTATTTCAGCAAAATGAGCTTCACTTAGTTGTGATAGCTCGCCTTTTGTCCAAACACCAGCACAATTAATTATAGTGTCTAATTTTGAAAAGTTTGTTTCAACATATGACTTTAACTTGTCAAGATTTTCAATGTTTGAAACATCACAAATAAAATACTCAGCATGCAAAGATTTTGCCACATTTTTGAGATTATTTTCATCTCTATCAACAAGTAATAGTTTTTCATTTTTTAGCAATTTTGCTGTGGCCTTTCCAACACCATCTCCAGCGCCAGTAATTAAAACATATCTCATATTATTTTATCCTAACAAATTTTACTTTTTATTATCAGATGCTTTGCTAGCTTGCTTTTTATCGCTGTTTTTAGATGATGCAACGACCTCTGTCATACTAGCAAGTAGCCCAGACACGTTTTGAATTTCGCTAGGCACAATAAGCTTTGTAGCATTGCCATCAGCTAGTGCTTTAAGTGCTTCAAAACCTTGAAGAGTTATATATGCTGCTGTTGGGTTAGCTTTATTTATCATATCAATAGCTTTGCTATCACCCTCAGCTCTTGCAATAGTTGCAGCTTTATCAGCTTCTGCTTGTAAAATCTTCGTTTGCTTTTCAGCTTCTGCTCTTAAGATTTGTGCTTGCTTTTCGCCTTCTGCTACTAAGATATTAGACTTCTTCTCACCCTCTGCTTTAAGGATTTGCTCACGACGTTCACGCTCTGCACGCATTTGCTTTTCCATTGCTTCTTGTATGTCTTTTGGTGGCAAAATGTTTTTAAGTTCAACACGATTGATTTTAATTCCCCAAGGGTCAGTTGCCTCATCAAGAATGACACGCATTTTGGTGTTAACTGTATCCCTTGAAGTCAAGGTTTCGTCAAGCTCTAGCTCTCCGACAATATTACGCAAAGTTGTTGCTGTTAAATTTTCAATAGCTTTGATTGGGCTATCAACACCATAGCTAAATAGCTTAGAATCAGTTACTTGAAAGTAAACAACAGTGTCAATTTGCATTGTAACATTATCCTTTGTGATAACTGGTTGAGGCTTAAAGTCTGCAACAATTTCTTTAAGTGAAATTGGTCTGCTGCATCTATCAAAGAAAGGTATTACCATATGCACACCAGTTTCTAGTGTTTTGTGATATTTACCAAGTCTTTCTACAACAACAGATGTTGCCTGCCTAACAATTCTAATAGACGCACACAAAATTGCAAGAACTAGCACGCCTAAAACTAAAAAAACTATACCTACAGTACTCATAATTTACTCCTTATATTTTGATTTTTTTATTTTTCTTCAGATTTTTTTACAATAAGTTTATTGCCATCAATCTTAACGATTTGAACTATTTCGCCACTTTCAATAGCCTCGCCATTATCACTCAAAACGCTCCAAACGACGCCATTGACCTTGACTGTTCCGTTGTTTTCAAAATCAGTTCTATCAATAAGTCTATACTTCTTACCAATTATAGAATCAAGGTTTGTCTTTTCATTGGAATTTCTTAGCAAGAACTTTTTAGTGATTTTTCTTAGTGACAAAATAAGTACAGCAGAAACGACTACGAATACAATAATTTGAATTTCCCAACCCACAACATTAGTTGCTGATAAAATAAATGGTATTATTGCACCAAAAGTGAACCATATTGATACTACTTCCATTGTAAGCATTTCAACAACAGCAGTCACAACAATAACAGCAAGCCAAATCCAAAATAAAACGCTCATAACGCTCTCCTTTTAAATCTACTATTAGTTTATCACTTTAAAATTTTATTTGACAACAAAATTTTAGCTAAAAAATAACTTTTATCAATTTATCTGTAACTTTCAAAAGCGTTTTCTATATGAGTTATCTCTTTACCCACAATAGAAACAACATCAAATCGACAAGGCATTCTAAGTCTATTTTTATAGATAAAAGTTTCTGACGCTTTAACTATTTGTTTTTGCTTAAAAAAGTCTACTCTTTCCATTGGCTCGCCAAAAATTTTGGTTGAGCTGTACTTAACTTCAACAAAGACCAACACATCCTCAAGCGCAGATAACCTACACTTCAAAGCAACTTTGGATTTAATCTTACCCTCTTTGTATTCAGCTTTTATCTGCTTTTTTTGTGCCCTTATTGGCTCAATGGCCACAATATCAAGCTCACTGCCACTAAACTTACAATTTTTAGCAATGATTTTATAGCCCTTTTTCTTTAAAAACTTTTCAGCTATAGCTTCGCCCATAGCTCCAAGACCAATCTTGTTCATTATTTCTCCAAAAACTTTAAAAAACTTCTTCTGTGTATTTCACATGGACCTATTTCTCGAAGTGCGTCCATGTGTGCCTTTGTTCCATATCCCTTGTTCTTTGCAAAGCCATATCCTGGATATTTCTTGTCCATTTCAACCATATACCTATCTCTACTAACTTTTGCTAAAATGCTTGCAGCCCCGATACTATATGATAGTGCATCTCCATGAATAATTGCTTTACTCTTGCACTTAATATCAAGCCCAGTCACAGCATCTACTAGCATTATGTCTGGCATAGTACTTAGATTATTGATAGCTTTTGCCATACATAGCTTCGTTGCATTGAGGATATTAAGCTCATCAATTTGGTCTTCAAACACATATTCAATACTGTAACTTATCGCCTCTTCAATTATCTTATCGTATAGCTCTTCTCGCTTCTTTTCTGATAGCTTTTTGCTGTCGTCAATACCTTCTATAGCACAAGAAATCGGCAGTATAACTGAGGCACAAACAACTGGCCCAGCGAGTGGTCCACGCCCCACCTCATCTACACCACCAATATATGTATATCCATTCTGATAAAGACTATTTTCTATTTCTTTTTTCTTATTTAGATCATAAACTTTTTTCATAAGTTCTCCTAGAGCCATTTTACACGAAATCAAGACAAATTTTGCCGATTTTTCCGGTCCTAAAGTCGTTTAAAACTATATTAGCTCCACGCTCATAGTCAATTTCGCCACCACGTCTAATTGAACCCATGTTGCGAAGAATATTATCATATACCTCGATAGGCTCGCCACTAGCACTATCTAGCTTATACCTATTGCAAAGCTCACTAGGGTGGCTACTTATAAGAGTTTTCACTAGATTAAAGCCAACTTCGCTCACATCGATAGCATCTTTACTAATACTACCAATATACGCAAGCTTGAGTGCCATATTTTGGTCTTCAAGCTTTTGCCATAGAGTACCTGGAGTATCAAGCAGTGCAAAGTTTTCAGAAATTTTAACCCATTGCTTAGATTTAGTTACTCCAGCTTTGTCGCCAGTCATTGTCTTTTTTTGTGAGCAAAGCGTATTTATAATGGTTGATTTACCTGTATTTGGCGTTCCAAGCACCATAACTTTAAAGATTGGAAAGACCTGTTTTTCTTTAAATCTTTGAATTTTGTCTTTCATTATTTCTTTCATTTTATTTAAAAGCAAACTTTTAGAAGAACTTTTTGTTCCTTCTAAACATATTGCCTCTTTGTTTTGCGACTTTAAATACGCCAAAATCTTCTTTTGTGCTTCAACTGTAATTAAATCACACTTGTTTATTACATAGAGAACTTTTTTATTTGCAACCAATTTATCAATAACTGGATTTAAGCATGCAAGCGGAGCTCTGCTATCTAAAACATATAGCACAATATCAATGCCTTTAAGGTCTTTTTCTATATTTTCCAGGGTCTTTTTCATATGCCCCGGGAACCAGTTAATTTGCATAAAATTCTCCAAACCTATTATTTTTTAACACCAAAACGCCTTATATTTTAACGTTTTTGCGTTTTTTGCACTTTGCCAGCTAAGTCAGGTCTTCTCAAATTGGTAATTTTTTCAGACTCTTCCTTACGCCACTTTTCAATCTCTTGATGATTGCCAGATACTAATACCTCAGGAACTTTGTAGCCCATAAAATCTGCAGGCCTTGTGTACTGAGGATATTCCAAAAGATTATCATAAAAAGTTTCCACCTCAGCCGAAGTCTCGTTGTGAAGGACACCGGGCACCAGCCTGGCAATACTGTCAATGACTACCATGGCCGCAAGCTCCCCCCCGGTCAGCACGTAATCCCCAATGGAGAGATAATCCGTCACGACAAGCTCCAGAACCCGCTCGTCAATTCCCTCATAGTGACCGCAGAGAAAAATCAGCTCTTCCTCCTTCGCGAGTTCTTCCGCAATACTCTGATTGAACACCCGCCCCTGTGGGGTCAGATAG
>CATKXA010000081.1 GCA_949840475.1 uncultured Thermoanaerobacterales bacterium
ATTGAGTTTGCATATGTAAAAATCTGGCTTTAAGTTTTGCAATAAAAAAAAGAGCTTTCAGCTCTTTTTTTATTTTGCTTATTTTGTGTAAATAACTCGACCGCAGTTTTCACACTCGATTGTTCCTTTGATTTTTAGGTCAGAAAGTTTTCCTGCAGATATCTCCATTCTGCAGCCACCACATCTGCCACCTACCTCGGCAACAAAGATTGGAAAAACTTTACCTTCAGACTTCGAGTTATATTTTGTCAAAAGTGCAGGATTAACTTTTGATTTTTGAGCATTAAGCTCTGATTTCAATTTATTAATTTCAGGTTCAAGTTTTTCTCTTTCTTTAGCATACCCAGCTTTATAAATATCTAAGTTGCGTTTTGCTTTTTTAGCATTGTTCATTATACCTTCAAATTCTCTATTAACTGAGTTAATTTTATTTGATAGATTCACAATGTTATTATCCAAGTTTTCACTTGTTGCTTTAAAATTATCTAAAGTATTAGCAAGTTCATCGTTAACATTATCTTTAGCATCTGCAACTTTTTTTGACAATGAGCTAAGCTTATTTACAAAGTCATTATAAAGTGAAACAGCTTTTTGATATTGTTCTAATAAACTTTTTGAAATTTGGTCCAACTTCATTAATCTTGCTTGACCGTCTTTTAAATAGCGTTGCATGTCTGCAGCATTTTTTCTATTTTCACTAGACTGCAATTCAGCCTCTAATTTTCTAAGTCTTGAATCGATTTCTTGGTATTTTATTATTTCTTGCATTTTATTCTCCTCTACTTTTGCATATTGTTTAAAATTTGTTTAGCCATATTAATCTTTACTCTAGCATTCTCGTTAAACCGATTAGAAGCCAATACATCTTCGCAGCGTTCAATAGATAACTTAAGGTAATCTTTAAAATCTTCGCTTTGAAGGTCAAAGTTAGTCAAACCAAATTCTATTTGCTGATTAGTTAATTCCTGATTAGTGTTTACAAATTTTGTTACTATAGTATTATAAAACTTATTTTTATCTTTAACAACAAAATCTTTGTAAATGGTAAAACCATTTTCAATTAAGAACAGCCTCAATTCCTTTACATTCTGCACTGGCTGCAAAACAATGCTTGCTTTTCCATAAACATTTTGATTTGATGAACTAAGAATTTTTATAATTTCATAGCCACCCATTCCAGCAATTACAATAACGTCAGCTTCGCCTGGGTTTACAACTTCAAGCCCGTCGCCCACTCTTGTTTCAATAAAATTTTGTAAATTATTGTTCTTTACAAGTTCTACTGTCTTTTGCAAGGAGTTTTTGCTAACATCTGTTGCTATTGCGAATTTTGCACGATTTTCATCGATTAACATCTTACATAATTGACCATGGTCTGCACCAATGTCGACAACAGTGCCGTTGCAACAATGTATCTCGTCAGCTAAAACTCTCAATCTTTTTTTTGCTCGCATTAGTCTTCCAAGAAATCCTTGAGCCTTTTACTTCTTGAAGGGTGTCTTAACTTTTTAAGTGCCTTTGCTTCAATCTGTCTAATACGTTCACGGGTAACGTTAAACTCACGGCCAACTTCCTCAAGAGTTCTTGGGTGACCGTCATCAACACCGTATCTAAGCATTATTACTTTTTGTTCACGTGGAGTCAATGAATTTAGAACGTCCAATAGTTGCTCTTTTAACATTAAGTTCGTTGCAGACTCGGCAGGGTTAGCCGCAGATTCATCTTGCAAGAATGTTCCAAGATTACTATCCTCTTCTTCACCAACAGGGGTATCTAGTGAAATAGTTTCTTGTGCAATCTTTTGGATTTCACGAACTTTTTCTTCAGAAATACCCATTTCCTTAGCAATTTCCTCAGGAGTTGGTTCTCTGCCCAAAGTTTGAAGTAAGTTTCTAGCAACTCTTGCCTGTTTGTTGATTGTTTCAACCATGTGAACTGGAATACGAATTGTTCTAGCTTGGTCAGCTATAGCTCTTGTTATAGATTGACGAATCCACCAAGTTGCATAAGTAGAAAATCTAAAGCCTTTTGTGTAGTCAAATTTTTCTACAGCTTTCATTAATCCAAAGTTTCCTTCTTGGATTAAGTCCAAAAACAACAAACCTCTACCAACATATCTTTTAGCAATACTAACAACAAGTCTTAGGTTTGCTTCAGACAAACGACGTTTTGCAGACTCATCGCCATTTACCATGCGAACAGCAAGTTCAACTTCCTCATCACTAGATAAAAGCTGTACTTTACCAATATCTTTTAAATACATTTTTACAGGGTCATCAATACTAGCCCTATTCATTAGTTCTTCTATTTCGTTATCATTTTGGATAACAGTATTTTCAATAAGTTTAACACCGCTTTCCTTAATTCTTGCTAAAATCTCATCAATTTCTTCAGCATTTAGCTTTGCAAAACGTTCAGAAACATCTTCAATATTGATGCTTCCTGTTCGTTTACCCATTTCAATAACTTTATTTATCTCAAGTTCAACTTTTGTTTTCATTAAGTTATATCTCCAACGTTTTTGTTTTTTTATTTTTCATAAGTCTAGAAATTTCAGAAAGAAGCTCTGTTCTCTTTTGCTTATCTATCTCTGTTTCAAGAAGTTTAGATAATCTTGAAATTTCCCTATCTGCATAACTTGTATACATTATTGCCAAGCAATCTTTAAAGTATGCTAAATCATTGTCGTCACTTTGATTTTTGACAATGTAATTAATAATTTCACTAGCACTTTCTCTTAAATGCTCCTTTTTGTTTTCCTCCTCATCATCGCTTACATTTTCAGCATAGATTTTGTAAAAGATGTTCGGCATTTCACTAGGAGTATTTTTTTCAGAAAGTTCCTTTATGGTTTTGTAAAACTCTACCCTATTTTCAGTAAAAAGTTTAGAAATATCATTTGTGAAATATGAATATGCGTATGGTTTGCTATGTAGCATAGCTGACAACACAAACTTTTCAGCTTGCACTAATTTTGTATCAGCCTTGATTTTTTCACGCTTTTGCTCGTTTTCTCCACCAGAGTACTTGACTGACGCATTTGCAACATTTGTTTGTGCCATTTCTTCTGGATAATCAAGCTGTCTTCTTATGAAATCTTTCATAATACCAGAAAGCTCACTTACTTTTGTGACATAAACCTCACGTTCAACCTCGCCCAACGTGTTTAAAACCTCTAAGGCTTCATTTACAAACTTAGTTTTACCTTCTGATGTTGATAAATCGTGCATTTTTTGCAAAAATTCCAACTTAAAATCTATCAAAGGTAATGCCCTGTCTATAAGTTTATGATAGCCCTGCTCTCCATATTTATTGATGACATCATCTGGGTCCAAGCCTTCAGGCAGACTCATAACATAAACATCAAGCCCATTATCTCTTAAAATATCAAGACCTCTTAGTGTCGCTTTCTTACCAGCAGCATCTCCGTCGTAACAAATATAGACTTTTTCTGAAAATCTTTTTAATAATTTTGCTTGTTCTGTTGTAAGTGCTGTACCCATGCTCGCAACAGCACTTATAAAACCAGCTTTATGCAAACTAATTACGTCCATATAGCCTTCAACTACAATCAAATAATCAATTTTAGCTGAATTTTGCTTGGCTTTTTTTACTAAGTTTAGAGCATAAAGCGTTTTACTTTTGCTAAAAAGCACAGTTTCAGCAGTATTTAGATATTTTGCAAACGCAGGCTTTGGATCCAAAGTTCTTCCGCCGAATGCAATAACATTTGAAGAAGTATCAATAATCGGATAGATTACTCTGCCTCCAAGCGGGTCATACGGCATATCATTTTTTAGTTTAACCACCCCAGCAGCCACCATTTCATCAATAGTGTAGCCTTTTCCCTTTAAAAACTCTACAAGATCCTGCTGATTTTTTGAATAACCTAGTCCAAACATACGTGCAACAGCCGGAGTGATATTTCTTTTACTAAAATACTCGATTGCAGCTTTAGCTTGTGGGGCTTTTAAGTTGTCCACATAATGATGAGCTGTATCTTTCATTAAAGAAAGTAGCTTATCTTTTTGCTCTTTCCTTCTTCTAATATCATTGTCATCACTGCTATTTGAAAATGACGGAACTTCCATGTGGGCAAGGTCAGCCAAAATATGAATTGCCCCCATAAAATCTACAGATTCAATCTCTTGTACAAATTTTATTACATCGCCACCAGCACCACAGCCAAAACAATGATAAAACTGGTCATAATCGTTCACAGTAAAAGAAGGCGTTTTTTCTCCGTGGAAAGGACACCTTCCCCAAAACGACCTTCCTTTTCTTTCCAAAGTTACATATCGTGATATTATTGATACGATATCGTTTTTAGTTTTTAACTCATCTATAAATAAAGATAATTTATCTGAATTTGACAATGTATACACCTTTAAGTTATCAGATTATATGTACCGTCACATAATACAATAGATAATACGATGCACTCAAAAAAATGTCTTCACAAAAAATAAAAAAGTTAAACTTTTTACGAATACTTTAGCATAAATAATGCATACACTTTATGCAAAAAAAATTGAAGATTTAATCTTAGCTTTTGAATTATTAAAAAATTTTTCAAAAAATATTATAAAATTTACATATATTTTTAATAAATTGTTTATCATTAAATTATTATAAATTAAATAC
>CATKXA010000082.1 GCA_949840475.1 uncultured Thermoanaerobacterales bacterium
CTCTTCAATTTTTGCTATTTCTTGTACAGACGGCAAATTGCTTGGGTTAGAAATCTCTAAAACCTCGCCGTTGGTTTTATATACTTTATATGACACACTAGGTGCGGTTGTTATAAGCTCAAGTGAAAACTCGCGTTCTAAGCGTTGAGCAATTATATCCATATGAAGTAGCCCTAAAAATCCGCACCTAAAACCATAGCCAAGTGCCGTTGAAGTTTCTGGCGTAAACTCAAGTGATGCGTCTGAAAGCTTCAACTTTTCAAGTGCGTCTTTAAGAGCATTATATTTGTCGCCCTCGATTGGGAAAATACCGCTGTATACAACGCTCATAACTTGTTTGTAGCCAGCAAGTGGTTTACACTCTCTATTTACTTCTGTGATAGTGTCGCCGACTTTTATGTCACTAACAGTTTTAATACTTGCACTAATGTATCCAACGTCGCCTGCGGTTAGCTCATTTTTTTGTGTTGGCTTTGGCGTAAAAATGCCAACTTCAACAACCTCAAACTCACTACCCGTTTGAAGCATCTTTATTTTAGTTCCAGCTTTAACAATTCCGTTTTTTATTCTTACTAAACAAATAGCACCTTTATAGTTGTCATAATAACTATCAAAAATGAGTGCTTGCAAAGGTTGCTCCTTGTCGCCTTTAGGGCTTGGAACTTTATCAACAATAATGTCTAATACGTCCTTTATGTTTAAACCCGATTTAGCAGAAATCATTGGAGCATAGCTAGTGTCTAGCCCAATAATATCCTCTATTTCAGCCTTGACCTCTTCAGGTCTTGCACTTGGCAAATCCATTTTATTTATAACAGGCACAATAAACAAATCGTTTTCTAAAGCCAAATAAACATTAGCAAGTGTTTGAGCCTCAACGCCTTGGCTGGCATCAACAACTAAAACAGCCCCCTCGCAGGCAGCTAGAGAACGGCTGACCTCATAGGTGAAGTCAACATGCCCAGGGGTATCTATAAGATTAAGTGTATAAGTTTTACCATCTTTTTGGTATTTCATTGTAACTGGAGTTAGCTTAATAGTTATACCACGTTCACGCTCTAAATCCATTGAATCTAGAAGCTGATTTTGCAAATCTCGCTTTTCAACAGTATTGGTAAATTCCATTAATCTGTCAGCCAGCGTGCTCTTACCATGGTCTATATGTGCTATAATTGAAAAGTTACGTATTAAATCTAATTCGTCAGCCATAATTCCTCTTTTTACTAACATTAGTTTACAATAATTCTTTACTTTTAGCAATCATTTTATTAATTTAAAAAAATATATATTAAATAATAAAATAAGCAGATTTTATGTTCAAAAATGGTAAAAACGGGTCAAATATTGAAAAAATAGCTCAAATTAGTAGTCATTTTTTTAATAGTGTTGTATTATATATAAAAATATAGAATGGCTTACCCGCCAATTTCTGGAGTAAATATGAATATTTTTGACACTTGGCTTTGTAATCAATTTATTGCACATCGTGGTTTGCACGACGCCGAATCCCCTGAAAACTCAAAACTCGCATTTAAAAATGCTATAGATAATAATTACGCTATCGAACTAGACGTTCGCCCACTTGCTGATGGAACGCTAGTAGTTTTTCATGACGAAACACTTGGTAGACTTACTGGTAAAGACGGCTTTATTTCAAACTTTACTTACGAAGATATTAAAGACTTAACTTTGCTTAAAACTAATGAGCATATCTTGACTTTTAAAGAAACTCTAGACTTTGTTGACGGCAAAGTCCCTCTTTTGATTGAGATTAAAAATTCTGGTAAGGTTGGCTTTGAAAAGAATGTTTGGAAAATCTTATCTAAGTATAAGGGCGAATATGCTATTCAATCTTTCAACCCCTACTCTCTTGAGTGGTTTAAAACAAATGCACCACATGTTAAACGCGGTCAGTTAGCCTCATTTTTTAAGGGCCCTGAATTTAAAGGTCAAGACATTGGCTTTATTAAAAGATACGCTCTTAAAAGAATGCTTTTAAACAAAAAAGTATCTGAACCAAATTTCATATCTTATCAAGGCGATAATTTGCCTAATAGATTTGTTAAAAAATACTCAGACTTGCCTGTTATCGCTTGGGGCATCAAAAGCCAAGAAGCTTATAATAAAGTTAAAAAGTATTGCAACAATATTATATTTGAAAACTTTACTCCTACTGATAATTAGTAACAAAAAAGCCCTTCGTTCTCGAAGGGCTTTTATTTTGTAAATGTTTTACACGTTTGGTTGGTCTTCAACTTGAACACTATCTTTGCCTTTGGCTGGTTTTTGCTTTCCCCTTTGGAAAGCTGCTAATACTTCAAGGTTAGGGATTTTAGATAATCCTTTCAATTTTTCTTCAATGAACTCATTGATAGCATTATTAATATGGAACACTAATCTTTTTCCACCCTCAAGAGCAACGTCTTGCTTAAATGAAGAAGATGTAGATAAGATTACGCCAGCGGAAACGCTCAATTCATCAATACTCTCAATATATTCACTCCACATTTTAGCTAGATTATTGATAAACGCATTCTTCTCAACGCTATCAAAATCTCTAACAAAAACCTCATTTAATTCGGCATAATGGTTATACTTGTTTGTTACTATCGCTGTTAGTTTAGACACAACGTAGTCTTCATCTTTGCTATTTTCAAAAAGCTCAGAGAGTTCACTTGCCTCAAGTTTAACCTTACCTTTTAAAACGCCATTATGAATAAACTCAGAGAATGCTGTAAAGTCTTTTCTCAAATCTTTAGTCATGTTAGAAGAATATTCGTTTTTAATCTGGTGTTTAAAAAGTTCTGGAACCATATTGTTAATAAAGTTTTGCTCGGACTTAACGGCATCAACAATATTAGAAAAATTCTTTCTATAATACTCTAGAACAGAACCATACAACTTTGTTTGCTCTCTAGAAGCGACTTCACGTGCCTCTATAGTTTGTTGAGCTTTAAGCATGATTTTCTTTGCTTTCTCGCTTTGAATTTCAGCATTACCAGCTTTCTCAAACTTTTTAATCAATCTATCTAGTATGCTAAAATCCATATGTCTAGTAAGCACTGGGTCTTCAAACGAACAATAAATCTTAGTTTCGCCAACAGCTCCTTGCCTTCCAGCTCTACCTTTGATTTGGTCATCTGCTCTTTGGCTCATGTTTAGCTCTGTGCCTATTACATATAGGCCGCCAGCTTTAATAACTTCAGCCTCTTCCCTTTTCTTGTCTTCTTTTGACATATACTTAGCGTTTCCACCAAGCAAAATATCTGTACCGCGACCAGCCATGTTAGTTGCAATAGTTATAGCGTTAAGTCTACCAGCTTGTGCAACTTTTTGTTCTTCGTCCTCACTATTAACGGCATCAAGACGGTTGTGCACTAAATTATACGCACTAAGAAGCTCTGAGTACTTATCTGCCATTTCAACGCTTGATACAACAATCAAGATTGGTTGACCTGTTTGGTGTCTGTTTATTATGTCTTTAATAATAGCTTCATCTTTAGCTTGACTTGTAGCATATAAGGCAAGCGGGTGGTCTTTTCTTTGATTTTTTTTATGAGGCTTGATTTTTACAACTTCCATATTGTAAACATTTTCAAACTCTTCCTTTGATGTGCTTGCAGTTCCTGTCATACCCGACATTATTTTGTATTTACTCATCAAGCAACCAACTGGAATTTGAGCTAGCGACATAGACAAATTAGAAATCTCTAACCCCTCCTTCTCTTCTAATGCCTGATGAAGCCCCTTAGAGAATTTTCTGCCCAATTCCATTCTGTGAGTCATGCTGTTTATGATTTCTATCTTGCCATTAAGCACTGTATATTGCTCGCCATTTTTCATAAGCAATGCTTTAACAGCATTATTTACACTCTGTAAAACAGCATTTTCAATGTTTTCATTTGATGAGTTTTTAAGCTCACTCGCAAAGTATGCCTCTAGCTTTTCACTAGCTTCCTTGCTAAGATTTGCACTAGTTAAATCTCCGTAAAACTCAAGGTCGCCCTCACTAAGTTCCTCTAAAACAAACTTGTTTGCCTTTTTTACAAGAGCAATATCTTCTTTTGAAATTTGTTGCTCTGAAGAAATAACGATAGGCACTCTTGCTTCATCAAGGAGAATATGATCTATCTCATCAACGATAACATAGTTAAGCCCGCGTTGAATTTTTTCAATAGAGCTTGTTATTAAGTTATCTCTAAGAAAATCAAAACCTATTTCAGACATTGTTGCATAAGTTATATTTTTAGCATATGCACTACGCTTTTCGCTAGTTTTCATATCATGCTTAGAGCAACCAACGCTTACCCCTAAAAATTCAAATATTTTTTTCGCTTGGTTGGCATCACGGTCTGCGAGATAGTCATTAGCAGTGATAACGTGCACATTTTCGCCTGTAAGAGCTCTTACATAAGCTG
>CATKXA010000083.1 GCA_949840475.1 uncultured Thermoanaerobacterales bacterium
ATTCCAGAGCCACCGCCAAATGTATAATCATCACACTTTTTATGTTTATCAAGAGAATAATCTCTAATATTTATTATATTTATTGTAAGCAAGTTCTTTTTTGTTGCCTTACCAAGCAAACTAGCCTCTAAACTTTCAAACATTTCAGGGAAAAGCGTTAAAATATCAATCCTCATCATTATCCCCTTACTGATTCGTCAAACACCATAACTTCTTTAAGTTTTGGGCTATTTAAAAGCACTTTATTTTCATCTACACTCAAAATAATACCGCCAATGTTTGCAAAGCATAAATTTTTATACTTACTACTTTTAATAAACACTACATCTGAAGCCCCAAAATTCTCTACAGTGCTTATGGTTCCAAGGCTTTCTCCGTCTGTTGTGACAGCTTCTAGTCCGATAATGTCATCAATAAAAATGTCGTCTTTACTCTTTAGCTTATCAACATCTTCACGTTTAGCAAATAATTTTCTGTTTTTAATTACTGCTGCTTGCTCGCAAGTATTGATATTTTCAAGCTTTATAGCAAATACATCTGAAACAGCTTTAACAGACTCAATCTTTCTATACTCTTGTTCTTTTTCAATACATAAAGAGCCCAATTTCTTTATATCATTAGGTTTATTTAATAAAACTTTTACCTTCACTTCGCCCTTTAGTCCATGAGGCTTAGTGATAATTGCCACACAAATATTATCTTTCATATATATTCCTCATTTAAAATTATAGCATGAAAAATAAATTTTTCAAACTAAACAAATAAAAATAGCTACCAAAGGTAGCCATTTTTTATTCAAAACTAATATTTACACGTTTGTTTTGAGTTTTAGCGTAAGTTCTGACAACTGTGCGAATAGAATTAGCAACTTTGCCACCTCTACCTATAACAGCACCAAAATCTTCTTTTGCAAGATGCACTGTTATATTGCAGTTGTTTCCGTTATTAACTTCGTCTATCTTGATTTCTTCAGGTTTAGATGCAAGACGAGCAAGTATAAACTCTAAAAGTTCTTTCATAATACCCCCTTACTTAAGCCTTAGCTTTCTTTTCAGTTTTTGGGGCTTTAGTTGCTTTTGACTTGCTTGCAGCTTTCTTCTCTGCTAAAACACCATTTTTAACAAGTAGTGCCTTTACAGTGTCAGTTGGTTGAGCACCATTAGCAATCCATTGCTTAGCTTTTTCTACGTTGATGTTTACTTGTTCTGGATTAGTTAGTGGATTGTAAGTACCAACTAGGTCAACATATTCTCCATCTCTAGCTTTTCTAGAATCAGCAATAACTATACGATAGAAAGGTGCTTTCTTGTCACCAAGTCTTGTAAGTCTCATTTTAACTGCCATTTTATTTTCCTCCATTGTTTTTTATATATATAAAGCGTTAGAACGCGATATATTAAAAGAATTTACGACCACCAAACATTTTTCTTAGCTGAGGATTGTTCTGATTTTTCATCATAAGTTTGGTTTGTTCAAATTGCTTTATAAGAGCATTTACCTCTTGAATGGTTGTTCCACTGCCCTTAGCAATTCTCTTTCTATGACTAGCCTTTATAAGGTCTGGGTTCGCCCTCTCTTTTGGCGTCATTGATTGTATTATGGCTTTGTAAGCTTTAAGCCTAGATTCGTCCACGTCCTCAGGTCTAATTTTTGCACCCATACCAGGTATCATTGATAAAATGCTAGTCAAATCGCCCATTTTTGATAATTGTTCAAACTGAACTAAGAAATCATCAAAAGTGAATGTGTTTTTACGTAGATTTTCCTCTAGTTTCTTCATTTGCTCTTGGTCAATGTTCTCTTGTGCTTTCTCAATTAATGTAAGCACGTCGCCCATGCCAAGTATTCTTGACGCCATTCTGTCTGGATAAAACGGCTCAATATCAGCAAGTTTTTCTCCCGTTCCAGAGAACTTGATAGGCTTTCCGGTAATGGCTTTGATAGAAAGTGCCGCACCGCCTCTTGTATCGCCGTCAAGCTTAGTTAAAATTGTTCCAGTAATATCCAGCTTTTCGTCGAACTCTTTAGCAACATTGACAGCTTCTTGACCCGTCATTGAATCGACAGTTAGCAAAATTTCGTGTGGATTAACAGCTTTTTTAATTCTTACAAGCTCGTCCATAAGCTCAGCATTGATTTGAAGCCTACCCGCAGTATCGATAATGACAACGTCGTTACCCTTTTTCTTAGCAAGTTCTATAGCTTCAGTTGCTATTTTGTCTGGACTTATTGTCCCTTTTTCAAAAAAGTCAACTCCAGCATTGCCAGCCACTATTTTTAACTGATTGATAGCTGCTGGTCTATAAATATCGCCTGCAACAAGCATTGGTTTTTTGCCTTGTTTTCTTAGCATTAAGCCAAGCTTGCCACACATTGTAGTTTTACCTGCACCCTGAAGACCACACATCATGATTATTGTTGGTGGCTTTGACGCAATTTCAAGCTTTGAATTACTTGAACCCATTAAATCAATAAGCTCGTCATTAACAATCTTAATAACTTGCTGACCTGGTGTTAAACTGGTTAGAATTTGCTCTCCGACAGCTTTCTCACTAACCTTATTTATAAAATCTTTTGCAACTAAAAAGTTTACATCGGCTTCAAGCAAAGCAACTCTTACTTCACGCATTGCTTGCTTTATTTCAAGCTCTGTTAACTTACCACGTTTTGTTAGCTTTGAAAAAATATGATTAATTCTTTCAGAAAGCCCTGAAAACATTGCCATAGGCTACTCCCGTTTTTACAAATTTTATAAATTATTTAGCGTTTTTTTCACTATTTCTTCAGTGTTTTGCACCAATTTTGCGTTTTTCTCGTTTTTTAACTGCTCAAGATTTATTAAGCATGCATTTAAAAGTTTACTATTTTCTAAATACTTTTCAACAAGTTTTAGCTTGCTTTCCATGCCACTTAGTACACTCTCTGCTGTTTTAACAATATCGTAAACTGCTTGCCTTGATGCCCCAATGTCATTTGCAATTTCAGATAGACTTGTGTCACACTCTAAATACAAATTCATCACTTGCCTTTGCTTATCAGTTAAAAAACTTGAATAAAAGTCTAAAAGCAAACTGCCATTAATTTTATTTTCCATTATATTTAACCTCAAAAACAAAATGCAGTTGTAAAGTCATTTAACTTTACAACTGCATTATATACTTTATGCAAAGCCTTGTCAAGTGAAATTAAAATATTGCATCAACAAATTCTTTTGCATCAAAATCTAAAAGGTCTTTCTCGCTCTCGCCCACGCCTACATATCTAATAGCCAAATCAAAGTCTTTGGCAAGCGATAGCAAGAAGCCTCCTTTGCTGGAGCCGTCAAGTTTAGTTATAGTTATATCAGTAAGCTCAACAGCTTCGTTAAATAGTTCTACTTGGTTTACAGCATTTTGACCAGTGGTTCCGTCAACAACAATCATTTTGTGATATTCTGCTTCGCCAAACTCTTTTGAAACTATTCTATTGATTTTTTTAAGCTCTTCCATTAAGATAGCCTTGTTATGAAGTCTACCCGCAGTATCAATTAGAACAATATCAGCATTTTTAGCTTTGGCTGATGCGATTGCATCATACACTACTGCACCAGAGTCAGCACCTTGTTCATTTGTTACAATTTTAACTTTTGACTTATTAGCCCAAACCTCTAACTGGTCAGAGGCAGCTGCCCTAAAAGTATCTGCAGCTGCTAAAACAACTTTTTTTCCTTCATCTGTGAACTTTTTAGCAAGCTTGCCAAGCGTTGTAGTTTTGCCAACACCATTGACGCCAAGAACCATAATAACGCAAGGATAAGACAACTCTTTTGGCTGAGTTGTAGATAGTATCTCAACCATTATTTCTTTTAAAAGTTCTCTACAGTCCTCAGTTTTTTTGAGCTTTTTCTCCTTTGCCCTATCTTTAAGTTCATCAATTATATACTCTGTTGTTTGCTCGCCAATATCTGAAGAAATCAAGACATACTCTAGCTCTTCATAAAAATCCGAATCAATTTCATTGCCTGTGAAAACATACTTTAGTTTTTCAGAAAAAGACTTTTTAGTCTTTTTCATTCCATCAAATAACCTAGAGAAAAATCCCATTAGCTTGCCACCTCACTTGATTGCTTTACTGCGTCACTGAGCTTAACTGAAACTATCTTAGATACGCCTTTTTCTTCCATTGTTACGCCATACAAACTATCTGCAAGTTCCATGGTTGGTTTACGGTGAGTAATAACAATAAATTGCGGACCATCATTTCCAAAATGGCTCAGGTAGTTAGCAAAGCGCTGCACATTGACTTCATCAAGTGCTGCTTCAGGTTCATCGAGAATTGCAAATGGTACTGGCCGTACTTTGA
>CATKXA010000084.1 GCA_949840475.1 uncultured Thermoanaerobacterales bacterium
GGAAACCAATGGGTTGATGCTGGTTGGGTTGTTGAAGGTGTTGCAAATGGCAAGTACCGCGTTTTAAAAAACAATGCTGGTTCACGTGAATACTATACTACTCAATACAACCCAGTATTTGCTCCATGGGGCTGTGCTTCTGCAGCATTATCAATGCTTATGAAGTATGATGGCAATTGGAAGAATGTTCCAGGCTCTACTGAAGAAGCTAAATTAAGATATATGCAAGATCACTTACCACGTAACAAAGCTAACGGTGGTCAAGATGGTAACCCTTATAACGGTGCAGGATTTACTGCAGTTATTAATTCAAAAGCTTTGACTAACTACGCACACGCCCTAGGCGATGGCACGATCAGAGATATTTCTGGTGCTTCTTTAACCAGCATTGCTAAGTTAGTTGAAGCAGGCCACCCAGTTCTTTACTACGGCTGGTCTTCATACAATGGTAACGGTAAAGGTACTGCCGGTCAGCAATGGGCAAGAAACCACTGTAAAGTAATCTTTGGTTACAACCCAGCAAACAATACTTTCTTAGTACACGACCCACTTTACATGAACAAGCACTTTTACAAAGGTGGTAGTGGTCAACGTGAAGGTATTTACAACGGCTACGACTTCGGTCCTATCGCTTGGGTAAGCGCAAGTGCAATTTCTCGTGAATTTGCATACAAGGGCGGAAACAACGCTTTAACTACTATCTAATTGAGAAATTCAAATAAATTTAAAAAGAGATGATCAAAACAAAATGATCACCTCTTTTTTGGTTATATAAAATAACAAAATATCTAAGTATTAAATTATTTCTATTATAAAATCGCTAAAGGTGTTATATATCAATGTAATTATGCGATTTATTAAATAACAAATGCCAATATTTAAAATAACAATTATATAAATTTATAGTTTATATGTTCATTCAATCCGAATATATCATAAATATAATTTTATGGTTATATAACTCTATGTTAATCAATAACATGCTAGGGTCCATTTAATAAATCTTCTGAAATAGCATCACATCAGTTATTTATGCATTATTTTATATATTTGCTATTTTTCAAAAATATTTTTCAATTTATTTAATCGTCTTCTATTTAAATAACATCTATTACCTAATGAGCCTTATACTTTCTAGCAAGAATAACAGGTGTTGTTAATAAATAACGCTATCTGTTATTTATTAATATACGCAGCTAGACAAGCCTTAAATACCTGTTATTATACAGTTGTTGAGAGATTTAAAGAGAAAAACATGTTACTTACGTAATTAGAAAGTCGAGAAGATGTTATTATGAAAAACGTTAAATTATTATCTGAAGTTTCAATTGCTTCACTATTAACCATTGGCGGTATCGCTGCTGTAAACAATGTTAACAGTCCAGTTAATCCAGTAGCTTCTCAAACAGTTCAAGCTGCTACTACTGAACAAACTACTATTAAACTTCCTGCTGGCTACACCAGACAAAGAATTTTAGCTGTTAACAACAACAGAATTTCTGCTAGAGACAAGCAAGCTTTAGTTCAAGCTTCAATGAACGGTATGAAACAAAATACTTTCTACGACAACAAAGCTAGCGACAAGCAAGAAATGGTTAACACTACTAACCTTACTTGGGCACAAAAGCTTGAAATCAACCGCTACGCATTAAGCTTGATCAACTCAGCTAGAGCTCAAATGGGCAAGCAGCCTTGGGTTCTTAACAAGTCAGCTATGGCCTTTGCCGACAGAGTTGCTACTGAATACCACAACAATAACAAGAGCGTTTGGGATCCAAACCACTACGTTGCAGGTATCACTCGTGCAGCTGTTGCTAGTGGCTTAAAGAACGCCGGCCAAGTTTACGAAGACGAAGCAGGTCTTCCAATTACCTCCCAATTCAGAGGCACTTACCGTACAATGTACGCTTTGAAAGAACAAGTTTACTTCAACGTTAAGCAAATGTTGTTCGGTGGCTTCTATGGAACTTCTGCTCAATACGGCTTAGCTGGTCGCTACACTGAATGGGAACACGCAGGCGACTTGCTTGGATTAAGAAGTCTTAAAGGCTACGATGCTCCTACTAAGATGTTTGGCTTGAGCTTCTCAGACATGAAGAACAACCACCAAAGAGTTTCAGTTCACTTCATGGGCGTTGCAAGCAGATACGTTGCCAATAGGAGAGTCTTCAACGTTAACGCAAACATTAGATAGTTTAAATTCAAGTAATAATTTAACACATGTCTTTATCGATTAAGAATAATTAAGCACACTTAATAAGCACAAAATAAGCACAGGATTTGGATGATCCTAAAAGAAAAATATTGAGAAAATTGTTGAGAAGATGTCACGACCTGACATCTTCATTTTTTTGCACAAAAAAATCATCAAAGCTACTAGCTTTGATGATACATCCCTACTTATTGACTATTTCAAATTCATTTTCGCCTCTTTAAACAGCTTCTTTCTCATTGCCGCTGGCGTCATACCATAGTAGCGATTGAACTTTTTATAAAAGAAAGACTTACTTGAATAACCTACTCGCGTAATAATGTCATACAGCGATACATCTGGCTGAGCTAGCAAACGCAAGGCTTCTTGCATTCTTCTTTCATCAACATGATCGACAAAACTCTTGCCCGTTTTTTCTTTGATCATACTTGAAAAGTAATTTTTGTTAAAGCCAAAATATTTAGCTGTTTGTTCTAGCGAAATATCATTATAATGCGCACTAATATACTCATCTAGCAAACGATCTTTAAACTCTTTGCTTTGACGACTCGTCGGCATCACAAATTTTTGCATCCTTAAAGAAGCAAAAATAGCCAAATTAAAATAGTTTCTAGCCATGACCCACATAAATAAACTACCATGCACATACTCGTCTATTAATTGCTTTAAAATCTGACTTGGCCACATTACTGAGGTGTTTTTGAAACAGAAATAGCCGTTTTGATTGAGCTGCGTCAAAAATAAATTAACCAAATCCTTTTCTTGATCGTGTGCTAAATGCAAGCTAGAAAGTTCAGCTTGCCAGCTATAACGCGGACGCATCTTGAATTTAACAATTAATGTCGACCGATCTTGAATCTGCAATTCGTAAGAGACTCCTGTTCTAAGCAAAATGATATTGCCCGTTTCAAGTTTTACAGATAAATCCTTCACTGCGATCGTCGCATAACCGTTCAAACACATAATTAAAGTTGGCGTATCAGTGCGATAAACAACCTCTTGGCTATGCTGACGTTCTGCATATAAACTATACAGATTAAAATGATCGTCTTTTGGTTCAATTTTAACTTCGTTGCTTTGAGCGCGATTATTTCTTAATAAATCAATAATATAATTATTTAAAGAAAAAGTTGTCATATAGACCCCTTTCATGCTTTCCCATATACTTATTATACCTTATTCTATACGCTCTTTTATTTTTTAGTTGTGAGATTCGTCATTTTGAGATAATATTGAAAGCGTAAACAAGAATTTTGGGGTGCCATTGGCTGAGAATATACCCATTGAACCTGATCTGACTAATATCAGCGAAGGGAAAATGCTTTATTTTTAGACTATATTTAAGTTACCCCTTTTGGGGTATTTTTTTACCCCTAGAAAAGGGAAAATTATGAACAGAAAATTGCATGTTAAAGATATAATTTTGATTACGCTAATTGCGATTATTTTTGGTTTTATTTATGTCGCAAGCGACAATATCTATAACTTTTTGACTTTGGCTTTAACGCCAATTGGCTATGGACCATTAGCAAATGATATTACTATGGGAATCTGGTGTATGGCAGGACCATTAGCCGGCTTTATTGTCCGCTTGCCTGGAGCCGCATTCTTAGGCGAATTTTTAGGTGCCTGCGTTGAAACTTTTGCCATGGCTCAATGGGGCGCTGCTAACTTTTTATCTGGTTTTATTCAAGGACTTGGCAACGAACTTGGTTTTACTTTAACGGGCTACAAGCATTACGGCTGGTTTACCTTGTTTTTGTCCGCAACCACGACTACGATCGTTACTTACTTGTATGATTTCTTTAAAAATGGCTATAATCAGTTTTCTATTTTTAACATGATTCTTTATTTCGTAGTGCGCTGGGCATCAATGCTCATCTTCACCTGCGTTTTAGTTAAATTAATCATCAATTTATTGGAAAGAGCTCATGTCATCAACTTACAAACCACTCACGATTAAAGACTTAAGTTTTGGCTATGAAAAATCTCAGCCAATCTTAGAAAATATCAACCTAACCATCCCTCGGGGTGGTTTTTCATTAATTACAGGGCCAACTGGTTGTGGCAAATCAACGCTGCTT
>CATKXA010000085.1 GCA_949840475.1 uncultured Thermoanaerobacterales bacterium
TATTTGAGTGATGACTATTCCTTAGTTTACGATACTTCTACAAAAACATTGACTTCTGTCTATGGTAGCTTAGTTTCATCTACTGATACATTAAAAACTGCGACAATTACTTTTGACGATACTTATCCGTCGCCTAAAACTGCTGTTAGTGGTGCTAATGCGTTTACATACGGAACATCAAATGGATTAGCTGTAACTGATGCTACTTTTTATAAGTATATGCTTATGACCCAAGGTCAACATCTTGCAGTAGAAGCTCAAAATCTTTCAAGGCTTACAGTTGATAGTGATGAGGCAAAGCAAAATTTTGCTAATTGGCTAAAAAAGCACCCTGGTGCTGATGCACAGTACGGTGCTGTTATTGGTAATGCTGTACAAAAAGAAATTACACTTGACCCAATATATCGTGCTAACCATGCCACAGGACTATATTTACCTGCAGGCGAGGTTGTTGAAGTTAAAGTTGAAGGTTTGAAACCAGGGGAAAGATATTTTATAAAAATTGGTTTACAAAACTCTCTTGCTTGGCGTGGCGGAGCAGAAGATGCCAGCTTTAATGCTATTACTGGCGGAATTGGCAATGTTAATATACAATCAGTGGATGCTTATTTTACTAAAGCAGACGTTCTTTATGCCAATGGTTTATATAATAAAGTAACTTTGCAAAGTCAATGGGGTAGACAGAATACTCGTATGCCATGGCTTATTGCAGACTTTACCTTTGATAAGAATGGAACATATTACATTGGTACACCATTTGGTGGTGTTATGCACATTAATCCAGGTACTTGTTATAGTGCTGTGAAAACCACTATTACTGGTGCTGTTGAGACCCCACATTATATTTTAGGTGTTACTAGCCCTGAATACTTTGACAAATATTTACGCAATGCACCTGGCGTTGTTGGTGTTTTAGATACAGAAAATGGTCAGCTTGTTGGTCCAGTTGGCACAGCTGCTGAGCCTGGTGCACTTAGAGGTGTGTCAGTAGACGAAATAGACAAACTAGCTACTTTGTGGCATTCATTTTTTGCAGTTAATGAGTCATTTACAGGTGGTACATACAATAGGGCAAACCTTGTTATGTTTGACCAGCACGTACCGGCGGGTGCTGCAGTTGCTCTTGGTGGCTATACTTACGCATGCCCGACGAGCTGGTTTAAAGGAGCGACTAATTATCGAGGCTTGTTGACTGGCGGTGCATGGGGTATTCTGCATGAGATTGGGCATAACCATGGCGGTAGCTATGGCGTCACTTGGGGCTTTAATGGTGGACAAGAAGGCGAGGTTAGAAACAATGCCCTCATAGTCTTAAGCTACATTATGTTTTGCGACATAGGTTCCATGAGATATGAAAATGGTAATATCCCTGCAGAGCATGGTTTTGTTGCACATCCGTATTCTTCGATGCTGGGGTCGCCATTTAATACTAAAGTTGAGGACTTTAATAACCTTGGTTACTTCACAGCACTAAGTATGTATACCAACATAATGCATTCCTTTGGACCAGAGAAATTCTATGAGCTTTTGTATACATACAAACATAAGCGTTCATACGTCGAGGCAGGAACTACTGGAAATTCACGTTCAGACTTTGCTTATAGATGCTCTCTTGTTTATGGCATGAACTTTTTGTCATATTTTAATAATTTCTATGGTGCAAACATTGATGCAAAATCAATGTTTACTGAAAAACAACTAGCCTACATGAATGGCTTACCAAATTATCAAACAATAGCATGTTTTTATGCTGGTGGTATAGACGGCGTTAAGACTGGCGGAGATTATTTGGTAAACTATGGTAACGATATTACCTTTGATTTAGTTAGTAAAACAATCAGTACTTTAGACACTCAAAACGGCAAGGGCTTTAAAATATTATCTGTAGATAGACCAGAGCATGGCAAAATTAAAAAGGTCAGCGAGGGTGTATATAGTTATTCCTTCAACACCAAGTACAGAGGAGCTTTTGACAGCTTTAAGTTCAAAGTTAAGCTCAGCGATGGCGTTGTGCATCAGTTTACAGTATATTTACGTATAAACTACAACGGTGCAACTATGTCATACTACAACATCAAATCTCAAGGCACTTTGAGTGTGAATACTTGGCCACTTGTTGAGCAGCAGGTAAGCGAGTTGTCTCCAACTGTTTCAAATATAAATAATGTTAACATTTCTTACAAAACTGCAAGTGGTTGGGACGTAAGGGTTATAGACTTTTATTTTAAAGCTCCAAAAACGGGCAAATTAACTTTCCACTTTAAAGTTGATGATGGCTTGAAGTTTTACTTTGGAGATTCTTTTAACAGCTTGCAAGAAATGTATGTTTTTAACACATACATTAAGGACTGGACAGACCTTGGAAACAATGAAAAAGTATATAGCGTTGAAAAGGGCAAGTATTATGCAATAAGGCTTGTCAATGTTAATACTGGTGGTCCAGGCGGTGTAAATATTGCTTACAAATATGAAAATGAAGCTTTGCACCAAATAACTGGCAGTGAGACTTATAGAAAAGATATTGATCCTAATAAGGGTTTTGAGGAATATGTTTTTGAGCCTAACTTTATAGTTTCAAAAAAGGACGGCATAACTGTATCGAATGCCGGTTCAGATAAAGGCGAATGGCAGGTTATTAAAGCTCCGACAGATATTCAAGGTGGTCGTATAGATACTGTTGTACGTACGCAAATCATTACCGAACTTGATGAAAATGGCGAAGTAATTGAAAAAGAATTAGAGGTTGAAATTGAGCTTGATAAATGGACATATTTGATCGATGGCGACCATAATACTAATTTGCATACTAGGTATAATGGTTCAGCACCGATTACTAGGCCAAGTGAGAGTACTCCACACGAGTTTGTAATCGACACTAACAGAGTTCAGCAATTCAACTATTATACGATTACAACCAGGTCTAATCCATTACATAACTCAATGGTAACGGCTTATGAACTCCAAATTTCAAATGATAATGTGCATTACACAACAGTAGTAAGTGGAGATAAGTTAGCATACAAGGGGAATGTTGCAACGTTGTCGTTCCCACAAGTATCTGGCAGATATTTAAAATTACTAGTTAAAGGAACAACGGGCGGAAGCTTTTCAGTAATTGCTGAGCTTGATGCTGGAATAGTATCGCATACTCAAAGATTAATTCCTGCAACAAGTGCACTCTTATATACAACTAAAGGCTGGATAAACACTTCCAAAGTTGAGTCATTGCAGAACGGCTTCATGATGGCAGAAGCTAAAAACCAAAAAATGGTTATGCGTTTTAAAGGCGAGAATTTATCGATGTATGCTGCTGTTGGCGAAGGGTATGGTGAGGTGGACGTCAAGCTTGATGGCAAGTACGTTCAGACTATTGACCTTGACAGCGAAAATGCTGACGCTCGAAAGCTCATGCTTCACTTTGAAAACCTTGACGATAAAGTACATACGTTAGAAATAATTACTAAATCTTCTAGGAGGGTAATGATAAACATGTTTGGTATCAACTACACCGAGAGCGTAATAAATGCTCCAAACATCTATAAAGAAAAAGCTTTGACAATTTCGCTTGTTGTATTTGTCTTGATGTTTGCTGCACTACTTGCTCTAGTAATTTGCTTGTTATTCATACCTAAGTTTAGAAAATTGATGGGCAATAATAAATGTATTGCTGCACTTGATAAGAAACTAGAAGAAAATAAAGCAAAGCGTAAACAAAAAAGAGAAGATAAAAAACTTCAAAAGCTACTTTCAGAAAAAATTGGGGATAATGCTAAAAATAAAAAAGATAACCAAACTGATAGCAAAAGTAAACTTAAAAAAGATTCTAGCAACACAGCTGTAAAAGCAGAAAATGCTGTAATAAATTCAAAACCAGTTGTTTCTAGCGTAAAGGCAACGAAGGCGGATGTAAAAAATAAACCTATAACAAAGGCAGATGCAAAAGAAAAAGCTAAGCCTATAACAAAAACTGATACAAAACCAGATAGTCCAAAAGTTAAAGCAATCAAACAAGAAGAGCTTAAAAATAAAAAGTCTGAAAACAAAGCAAATCAGTCTAAAAGTAAAACTGAGATAGCAAAAAAGCTGACGTCAAAGGCTAAGTCTATAGAAAAAACAGCATCTAAAGCATCTGGTAAGAAGGTTAAGCAGCAAAGAAAAAAGTAGGCAAAAGCCTACTTTTATTCTTTGGTGCGAG
>CATKXA010000086.1 GCA_949840475.1 uncultured Thermoanaerobacterales bacterium
AAATCATTTACAAAAAATTTATAATACCCTAAAATATTTATAATAGGTGCAAAATGGAAGAGAAATTAAGATTTTATAAAAACTTGAAAACCAAAAAAATAAGTATCGTACTAATTTTTGCTAAATACAAAAATCAATGGCTACTTGTAAAGCATAAAGCTAGAGATACTTACGAGATTTGCGGCGGACACGTAGAACCAAACGAAACTATATATGCTGCCGCAAAGCGCGAACTATATGAAGAGTCTGGCGCTACTATGAAAGAGTTAACACTCCTCGGTTTTTTGTCAAAAACTAAATTAAATACAACCAAATATTGTGCTGTATTTAAAGCAGAAATAAAAAAGTTCGACCCTCTACCTAACTTTGAAATGGAGAGCATTAAATTGTTTGATAGCTTCCCTACAAATACTACCTATCCCGAGGCTTATAAAAAACTATCTAAGTATATCGTATAATTATAGATTTTTATATTTACATAAGTACCTTGCCATGTTATAATATTTATATGGAAAAGATTTTTAGAGAACTTAATGAAGAAGAATTTAAATATTTTCATTCTTCGCTTAAAGAAGGAAAACGCACAAATAGACACGGATGTTTTGTTACGCTAGAAGAACCTGAGCATTACAAAACAACAAGAAACTTTTTGTTTGAAGGTCCAGACGGACCTATTGCTGGTTTTGCTTTAGAAGGAGGTAACCTAGTAGGCGTTCATAAAAACAATGAGCTCGCTGAAAAAGCTGAAATCGACCATGTTATTGATGGTATAATGTACACCGCATTATTTAATGGTGCAAATAAATTAGATTGTTATGGAGAGTTTTTAACAATCAGTTATATGCAGCATGGTTTTTTACCAGTTGGCAAAGTAAAATTTGATAGGGACTATGCTCCAGATGACTGGAATTATGAATTTGGGGAGCCAGATGTTATTGCAATGGTGCGAGCAGTATCAAGTTTAGAAGATATTGTTAAAATGCAGGAAAATAATTCTTTTATAAAGTTCGAAGACATTATAAATAGTATCCCTGAGTTTGAAAGCTATGACGAGATGCTAAAGTATCGTGACAATATTTTAGAACAATTTGAGCAAAAGAACCCATCATACAAAGATTGCGTAGAATTTATAGAACAAAAAGAAAATAAAAAAGGTTAAGAATGAACGATATTAAAAAACAACAATTAAAAGAAAAGTATTTTTCTTTATCTAAAAAAGCTAAAGGTAATATAATTGAAGAATATTACAACTTAAAAATAAAAACTTGTAAAACTGAAAAAGAAAAACAAGATTTATTAAATCAAATTAAATCCTTTAGTGGAGATTTATTATGAATAAAATAATATTACATATCCCTCATTCTGGGCAAAAACTTCCCAATATTTTTTGGAAAAACATTTGCGTAGAAAAAAAAGAGGTTATTGATTTTGCCAAACAAATTGCAGACTTAAAAACTGATAAATTGTTCGGTAATAATTTTTATAAAAAAATAATTTTTAAATATAGCAGAGTTTTTTGCGATGTAGAAAAATACGAAGATGATTCCAAAGAAGAAATGAGCAAGTTCGGAATGGGCGTGGTTTACACAAAAACCAACGAAAAAGTTAAATTTGCGAATGTAACTAAACACTACAAAGATTTAGTTTTAAATAAAGTTTATAGACCATATCATGAAAGATTAACTCAAGCGACTCAAAAACTTATAGATAAATATAATCAAGTGATAATGATTGATTGCCATTCTTTTTCAGAAAATATAATTATGTTTGATGATAAAAAGCAAAATCTGCCAGATATTTGTATTGGGTATAATACAAATTTTAATAAGACCTTAATTGACACGGTTAATAAATATTTTACGTCTCTTGGCTACAAAACAAGTTTTAATTACCCTTACTCAGGTACAATGGTGCCAAATAATTTAAACTATAATGATGGAAACTTTACAAGCGTCATGCTTGAGATTAACAAAAATTTGTATTTAAAAAATAAGCAAAGTTTTAAAAAATTACAAGACGAATTAAATCTATTATATAATATTTTAAAAACAATAGACCTAAAATAAAAGGTGGCGTTTGCCACCTTTTTGTTTTATAAAAACTTTCTGATTGCTTTCTTTTTAAAATCGCCATGAGGTCGATATCGTAATGGAACATCTATAGTTGTTGATTTTTCTAGCATGCTTTTATAGTGAGAAAAAGTATCAAACCCACGTTTTCCGTGGTAAGCACCCATACCGCTTTGCCCTACTCCACCAAATGGCAACAATGTTGATGTTATGTGCATAATACAATCATTTATACAGCCTCCACCAAACTGAATGTTATTTAAAAAGTAAGATTTAACTGTCTTGTCTTTAGTGAACACATAAAGGGCAAGCGGAGTGTCATTTCTTTTTATGATACTAAATGCCTCTTCATTTGTTTTGTATGTTACTATTGGCAGTATTGGTCCAAAGATTTCTTCAGTCATAACTCTGCTGTCTAGACTAGGGTTATCTAGTATTGTTGGCTCAAGCTTTAATGTATTTTCATCAAATTTGCCACCATACACAATGTTTTGACCATCAAGAAGTTTAATAACTCTTTGAAAATGTCTGTCAGATACTATCTTTCCATAGCTATCGTCCAAAATCGTATTTTTACCATACTGCAATTCTATTTCTAAGATTAGGCTTCTAAGTAACAACTCTTTACAGCTTTCATGCACTAAAACATAGTCGGGCGCAATGCAAGTTTGACCGACATTTAATAGTTTACCAAAAACTATTCTTTTTGCAGACAGTGCAATGTCTGCAGTCTTGTCTACAATACAAGGGCTTTTTCCGCCAAGCTCTAAAGTTACAGGTGTGAAATATGGCTCTGCACTTTTTATAACCTCATGCCCTACAGCTCTGCTACCAGTAAAGAAAATATGGTCAAATTTAAGCTTTAATAAATCTTGATTAACTTCTCTACCGCCAAGAATAACTGCAACATACTTTGCATCAAAGGTGCTTGACAATAAATTATATAAAAGCTCACTAGTGTTTTTTGAAATGTTACTAGGTTTAACTATTACAGTGTTGCCCGCAGCAAGTGCATCTACAAGTGGCTCTATTGTGAGCATAAAAGGATAGTTCCATGGACTCATGATAAGCACATTGCCCTTAGGACACGCCACAGTATATGACTTTGCTGGAAAGTTTGCAAGGCTTGTTGATACCCTATGATTTTTAGTAAAGCTTTTCAGATGCTTAAGCATATAGTCAATTTCATTTAAAACAAGTGCGACTTCACACATATAACTTTCAAGCTCGGTTTTACCAAGGTCTTTATTTAACGCCTCACAAATCTTATGCTCGTTTGCAATTATTGTCTGCTTCAAAAGCTTTAAATTCTTTATTCTGAACTTTATATCTTTAGTTACATTAGATGCATAGAACTCTTGCTGCGATTTCAAAATTTCTGCCGTTGTCATAATAATCTCCTATAAAACTTTACACGTATTTTTCTTTTAAATCTCGCCTTTTTTTACTTCAAGATAAATATTTTCTAATTCTTTTGCTGTCATAATAACTGGTACAGGATAAAGCGGATTCGCTTCCTTTTCTGCTGTTTTTGCGAGCCATGAAATATCATTTATTTCAATTTCATCAATTTTTGTGCCGATATTCATGTACTTGTTCATCTCTTCAATCTTTGCAATAAATAGCTTAGCACCTTCTTCATATGAAGTTTCTTTGTCAAAAAGGTTAGCGTATGTTCCAAGTTCCCAAAGCTTTTTATGTATTGCCTTTCCATATTTTTTTAACACGTAAGGCAAAATTATTGCATTTGCTAGGCCGTGAGCAATGTTATATTTACCACCAAGCGAATGAGCGATAGCGTGCACATAACCAACATATGACTTAGTAAATGCTAGCCCCGCTTTATATGATGCAATCAGCATATTGCTTCTTGCTTGCATGTTCTTGCCGTCATCGTAGGCTACTAATAAGTTTTCAAAAATAGTCTTAACAGCAAATAATGAGCACTCCCTTGTCTGCTTTGTTGTGCTTCTTCCTATGTAAGCCTCTACTGCATGAGTGAGTGCGTCCATACCAGTAGTCGATGTTATATGCTTTGGAAGCCCCACTGTTAGCTCTGGCAAAAGTGCTGCGTACTTTGGTATTAGCGGGAAATCGTTGATTGCA
>CATKXA010000087.1 GCA_949840475.1 uncultured Thermoanaerobacterales bacterium
ACATTATTGGCATTGTTGAAATTGTTAACAGAGCAAAAAAGCTATACAAAGAAAACAGAGTAAGTAAGCAGCCGCTAAACTTGTCTGTTAGTGTATCCACCTTTATCCCAAAAGCCTTTACGCCTTTTCAATGGTGTGCTTTTGTTGGCGAAAACGAGGCTAAAAAGCGTCAGGCTCTTTTGACCTTTGCTCTCAAAAAACTAGGCGTGAAACTATCTTTTTCTGATATTCATAGCAGTAAGATTGAAGCAATATTATCAAGAGGCGATAGAAGGCTTTCAAAGGTGCTAGAATACGCATACTATGGCGGAGCACTATTTGATAGCTGGAGTGAATTGTTTAATTATGAAGCGTACCAAAAAGCGTTTACCCGTGCAAAAATAGACGAGAACTTCTATCTTAGTAAAAAAGACGAGAAGGATAAACTGCCTTGGGACTTGGTGGATAGTGGAATAACCAAGAGTTTCTTGCTCAGCGAGTACAATAAAGCCAAAAGCGGAGCGGTAACAAAGGACTGTAGACAAGGTTGCAATGGCTGTGGACTTATGAGAATGGGGGTGTGCGGTGGTAGTAATTAAGTATAAAAAGATTAATGAAGGCATGTTTTTTTCACACCTCAACATGATACGAATTTGGAATAGAATTTTGGCACTTTCAGGTGTTGAGGTCAATTACTCTGAGGGATTTAATAAAACAAGAAAACTTGGCTTTAGCTCGCCAACTCGTGTTGGGGTTGAAAGCAACTGTGAATATATAACTTTAGCAACCAGTGAAGAGGCTGAAACAGTTGTAGCAAAGATAGAAAACAACCTCCCAGACTGGCTACAAATAGAGTATGCAAAAGCTGTGGACAAGATAAATATTGCGTCAATAAATACAGCCGCGGAGTATTTTATTACTTTTGACGACTATAAATCATGCAAGGCCAAGATAAACAACTTTTTCAAAAGAGATAGCATACAAATTAATATTGTATTGCATGGCGAGCATAAAACACTTGAAGTTAGAGATAGAATAAAAAGCTATACGCTTTTAGAAGAGGGCTTTAACATGCTTGCAGGTGTTGGAGATAAAAGTGTTCGTATTGATGAGTTCGTTAAGACCATGCTAGAAGCAATAGGCAAGAGCGTAAATGATTACTCAATAATAAAAACAAATTTGTTTGCTGTAAAAGAGGACGAGCTCGTAAACATTGACCAGATTATAAAGTAAAGGCGACAAGGGTCGCTTTTTTTGTGCGTAAGTGTTGACAAAAAGTTTTTATAAGTGTAAAATTACAAACGTGCCACATGCGAAGGGTAACAAAGAGCTTTAAGCCACCTAGTGCAGTGAGACTGGAGAAGAGGAGGAATTAAACATGTACGCTATTGTATTGACTGGTGGTAAGCAATATAAAGTTGAAGCTGGCAGATATTTTAAGGCTGAAAAAGTAGATGCTAATGTTGGCGACGTTATTGAACTTAATTGTTTACTTGTTTGTGACGATAAAGGTAATATCCAAACTGGAAATCCTTACGTTGAAGGCGTTAAGGCTAAAGCTGAAGTTTTAGAGCATGGCAAAGATTCTAAAGTTGTTGTATTTAAGTACAAAGCTAAAAAGAACGAGCGTAAACGTCAAGGTCATCGTCAACCTTATTCTAAACTAAAAATAGTTTCTATAGGTTAATTTATGACAAATGTTAAAATTACAAAAAAGAATAACCATATCTTAGAGGTTGAATGCGACGGGCATACCAGCTATGGTGCAGAGGGCGAGGATATTGTTTGTGCGGCACTGTCTAGTGTAGTTCAAACGGCTGCCCTTGGGCTAATGAGTGTTGCCGGGGTTGACATCAACTTCAAGAGGGATGAAAAGCGTGGTTATTTAATGTTTTCGGTTCCCGAAAAGCTAGAAGAAAAGCAACAAATAGAGTGTGATGCAATATTAAACACAATGCTACTTGGTGTCGGGGATTTATACGAAGGCTTTTCAGATTATATTCAATTGGAGGTCAAAGGCTAATATGTTTATTAATATTCAGTTGTTCGCCCACAAAAAAGGTGGCGGTTCATCTAAGAACGGTAGAGATAGTAATGCACAACGTCTTGGTGTTAAGAGATATGCTGGTCAAACAGTTAAAGCTGGTAACATTTTAGTTCGTCAACGTGGAACTAAGATTCATCCAGGCGAGAACGTTGGCATCGGCGATGATGATACACTTTTCGCTAAAAAAGATGGCGTAGTTAAATTCGAAAGAGTTGGACGCGATAAGAAAAAAGTTTCTATCATTTAAGTAAACAAAAAATCCGAACGCATAGTCCGGATTTTTTATACTTAATAAAACTTAAATTCTAGAAAGTGTTGCTTAAATTTAATACTTTTAATTTTACGTAATTTAATAATATGGTTACCAGTTGCTTCGTTTGTCTATATCTTTACGCATTTTGCGTTTATAGTTTTTGCCAAACTTTTTCCTTGCCTCGGTATCTGAGTACTCATAACGCATGATATTCCTTTGCAAGGTCTTATAAAAGTCTGGCTCATTTTTATACTTGTTTTCTAACTTTTCAAGCATTTTAATGGTATATTTTTGTGCATCACGCTCAACTTCTTGGTTGTTGTAAAGTAATTGGTCTTCAGATGCTGTTACATAGCCTTTAAAATTCTTTTTCCAAAGCTTTGCCTTAAAGTTCCACCAAGGTATTTTCTCTTTTGAAATAATATCGTATTGTGTGGCGTGCCTGCCCTCATGAAAAATGGTTTCAAGAGCGTGAAAGCGGTATGACGGGTTAATAATAAGGTTTTCATGAACAAATAGCTTCTTGTCACCATGATTGACGCTAAACATGCCTAGGCAGTTCCAATCAGAACGCTCATGAACAACAACATCTACAGGTTCGCGATGCTGTTTTTTAGCCATTTTGTTTTCAAGGGCTTGTAGAATCTTTAATCTTTTAGCAGAACTATATTTGCCCCATTTATCTAGTTTAAATTTATTAAATACAAAAAGCATTGGTTTTCTTCCTTGAAGGGTAGTCTACATTATTTTGGCAGATTTGTCTATAAATTTGTTATCTACTTGCTTATGTTTTTAGAGTATTGTATATTATTAGTATGAAATACAAACAAGAAAAAAATCAAATAACTTTCAAAAAGACTGAGGATTTTGACGCCAAATCTATTTTAGAGTGCGGGCAAATGTTTAGATACTTTAAAACGGATAATGGTTACAAAGTAATTACGGGCAAGTATTTGGCTGAAATCATAGAAACTGAGGATAGTGTTGTAATCAAAACCGAGGACCCAGAGGTTTTTGTTGACTTTTTTGATTTAGATAAAGACTACTCAAAGATTAAACGTCAATTAGAAAAAGACGATATATTGAAAGAAGCAATCAATTTCGGTAAGGGAATAAGAATAGCTAAAGGACAAACAGAAGAAATAATTTTTCAGTTCATTATATCGCAAAATAATAATATTTCAAGAATACAGAAGATAGTTGAAAAGATGAGTGAGCTTGGCGAAAAAATAGATGATGAGTACAATGCTTTTCCGACAGCTAAAGATTTGAGCAAGCAACCTCCAGAGTACTTTAAGAGCCTTGGGGCAGGATATAGAGATGTGTACTTGATGGAAACTGCTAAACTCCTAGCAAACACAGACTTGGAAGAAATTAAAAAAATGTCTGATAAAGAGCTTGAAAAGTGGCTACTATCTATAAAGGGCATAGGTCCAAAAGTCGCTTCTTGCATAATGCTTTTTGGATTTGATAGGCAAGCATGCTTTCCTGTAGATACATGGATAGAAAAAGTATACCGCAAGTATTTTTATGCGGGTGAGAAAACAAGACCTCAGATTTCTGACTATTTCCAGCAAAAATTTGGTGCTATGTCTGGCATAGTTCAGCAATATTTGTTCTACTATTTAAGAAGTGGAAATAAAAGTGTAGAGTAGGCTGTATACTCGATAAAATCTAAAGTTCACGATGTATTATGTCTGACGAGTAGGCTCTTGTAAAATTTAAAATTTTAAGTAAAGGGAGGTTTTCTCCCTTTTTTTTGTTTAAATAATATAAATAGAAGAGTTTGGAGCTTAATTTGTTTTAGATATGTGGTAAGATTTAATG
>CATKXA010000088.1 GCA_949840475.1 uncultured Thermoanaerobacterales bacterium
AAGAAAGAGCCTGTTTATTCTAGATTTATAAGTGATTTTGACAATACTCCTGCAAGTTCGCTCCCTAAATTTCCTACTTATGAAATTATAGATGATGATGATTTGCTCTAGTTTATTCCTTCCTCTGGTAGCTTCTTGTAATAAATGCTTTTTAGCCATGGTTCATTAGAGAGCTGACTTTTAAAAAAGCAATTATTTATGTTATTTTGTGTGCAGTAAATACATAAGTTTTCTATTATTTTATTGCATTTGCGGTAAATAGTTCTCTCTGATGTGTTTAAAACTTCTGCTATTTCGTCACACTTATTGTTTTTTATGTACTTCATTACAGCAATGCTTTTCTGCTCGTCAGATAGGCTTGTTAGCATGTCGTTTATTAAAACATAAAGATTTATCATTTTGTCCTTACGCTCTGTGAGGTCAATTACTTTGTTAATGTCGTCATATGTGCTTGTTGGCGAGCTATATATGTAAGATGTTGTTACAACGCTAGATGCTCTTTTTTCAATTATCTCATCAATCTTTTTTATTATGCTTGGGATGAATTTATATGCTTCTAAAAGCGTTTTTATATATATAATGAGTTTGGAATCTTTAGCATATTTGCAGATTGCAATTTTATCTTGTTTAGATATTTTTTGGTTGTTTTTGGGTATTTTGTCAGTAATTGTGCATATAATATTACTATTTTTGCGTTTTTTGTAGCCGTATTCTTCCTCGTCAAAATCTTTAGTATTTTTAAGATTTTCAAAATTCTTAAAACTTGCTGATAACATTTTTTCCTCCAGTGTGTTTTGTCTTTAGCTTTTTTGCTAACGATTGCATTGTATTACCTTTTTATCAGATTTGAGCTCAAGACTGACACATTTTTAAATATTTTTTCAATACCGAACAAACGTTTGGGTTGAATAATGTTATGGTAAAATATAAAACTAGACACCAGTATGTCTAGTTTAAAATTCAATTATAAAAATTTTGTATTTTACGCAAAATCTTTTGCCTATATCGACACAATATGATAAAATTAGTAAAGTTATTATTAATATATAAAGGCACGTAAAAGCAAACTAAGTATAACTGCGTGCTAAACGGGAGCAAACGATGAACTTTACTAAGAGCAAACGTATCAGTAAGAATAAAAAAAGTTTGGTTACTATTTTTGCAACATTGCTAGTAACTATCCTTAGCATGCTAACTTTCACTGCATGTTCTTTTACTAACAATGGTGGTGGTTCTAACTCAGAATTTGACGCAAATGGTAAATTGCGTATTGCTTCTCCTGTTGTAGAGTTCAATCCCTACTCTCTTTATGGTAGCAGTAAAGTTATTGATGATAACAGTGGTAGCTTCACTTGGCCACTTTATTATTACCTTTCAAGTGGCGATGACAACCAGCTAAAAAGTGGTAGTTACGATCAAGACGTTTTTAACTACAACTTCTATCTAGACGAAGCACACACTGTTGTGTATAGGTATGCACTTAATGCAAATGCAAAAAAACCTTTGTATACTCATTCAAAAGAGCAAATTTTAGAATACTTTGGTGTATCATCAGCTACTGACACAAACAACTATTTTGATGAAAGTGGGTTTAGAAGTAGCAAGGCTTATTTTGCTGTGGATACTTCAAATCCTTTAGAGAACAAAATTATTAGGGTGTATTCTCCTTCTGAAAAAATATTGTCAAAGGCTGAACTTGGTAATTTCCGTTTTCCAGACTATGAGGTAGTTGTTGACGGTAGGTATTATACTTTTAGAGTTGAACTAAATTCAGATTATTTAGGCTATTGGTATGATAAAAACGATAACTACGATTCTCATTCAAGCTTTAATCCGTTCTATGACATATCTGAAGGCACTTCTTTATTTAAGTTCAGTTATCATACGGGTAAGTCTGCTAATTTGTCAGATAAAGACGAGTTCACTATGTGTGACTCTAAGTTTATGACTTATTTCACAAACGATGAAGGCAATTTCATGATTCGTTTCAATCCACACCTTGAAGCGGGTTCTACGAACAGATACTTAAAGGTTAAAGCAATATCTAAAACTGATTCAAGAGCAGATTCGCTATATTCTTCAACTGTTTCTTTCAATGCGTATGCAATGTCATTTATTGCTTACTCTCCTAACTCTACTGATTTAACTTATGGTGGTCTTGATTATAATCAAGAGGCTTTTTATTTCCACTCTGTTAAAACTGTTTATGATAGCATAAACAATAAAAACTACATCTCAACAATCACAGGCGTGTTCCCTGAGGGTAGAAAAATTACTGTTAAACGTGCAGTGCCATTTACTACTGCTTATGACTATGCTTTCCAAAGCTGGTCTACCAATGCTAATGCTGAAAACTCTTTGGCTCTTGAAGATACTTTCCCTGATGGTATAGGGCAATATAACATTGGCACAAATTGTATTCCAAATGCACTTGAAACTGGTAGCTCTGCGTTTAATATTGTACAGATTAATCCGAAAGTAGTTCCTAGCCAGTACTTAGAGCCAAACAATTCAACTAATGGCATTAACGCTTTAGCTTATGAACAAATTGCAAATAATAGCAGCTCTATCGACGGCGAATTAAATGTTATCTCTCACGCATCACTTGATGGTTATAAATTTTATGCGAATTTCGCAAAAGTTCGTAATTTTAGAGCGAATGGTACTTTCTTCGCTGGCGACAACTTCTTTACAGGTGCGAGCCAATATATTGAGGACGTTACAATTTCACTATATAATGCAAATGGTTTGCGAATATTAATTGCAAGCGAACTTAGTCTGGTAACAGGTAAAGTGACAGCTGCAAGCTTAAACGAACGTTTTAAAGATGACGAAAAATATATCCAAAGAGTAAAAGACATTGAGATTGTCTTTAATGGAGCAGAATTTTCTATTGTTGGCTTAGAGGCTGGCGATTATTTGTTGTTTGAAAAAGAAGGTCCTCCTCTACTTGAAGACCAAACTTCTAGCGTTGGTTCTTTGCCATATGCGTTCCATTCTCCATTGTTTGAAACAAAGTTTATTGATACTTACCAAAAAGATTATAAGGTTTTGACTTTACGTATTGACAGCAGAGATGACTATATTTCTGACAGGCAAGGCGTTGGTATCATTGGTACGCAGTATGCGGAGTCAAGTAATTTGCAGGTTAACTTGTATCAGGTCACTGACGGGTCAGACCCAAAAGAAATTGACGGCACAAACTTAAAGTTGTTGCAAGATGGTAACGTTGCTTATGAAATTATTAGAAGCGTTAGCTCTTATGAAGACGCAAACGGTTATATAACCACGAATGTTATATTGTCTATTTTGTTGCCTTCCAATGCTACCCTTGTTGGCTATAATACTGAAACACTTAACAACAGAACAATGATGCAGTATACGAATGTGAATGGTAAAAAGTATATTTCTACCTTGGTTTATAATGCAAACAAACTTACATATGAAGCAGACTCACTCTTCTCTTATGAAACTGAAGGCTTAAACCCTAATAACATTATTAAAGACGTAACTGGTGCTTACTATACTTATAAAAATGGCGATACCTCTATCGTGTTCGTTTATGACCACAAATCAACTGCAAGCGGAACTACAAACTATTATTACAATGAAGTAAAAACCTCAACAAACGGCGACGAGTATAAAGTATTAGTTCAAAGTATTACAGGCGAAACATCAACTTGGAGTTTAATTACTTACAAAAAAGTAAGTGACGATAGGATTACAGTTGGTGCAGACAACAAAACCATTTTAGTCGATAACGTGGCTCTTATAGAAGCTAATGACAATATAGAAGCTAACGAGGTTAGCACTATTGTTAGTGTTTATAAAACACAAATGCAACAAAGCGTGCCAAGTTTTTTATTTTGAAAAAATTGACAAAACCACAAATTCATTTCCACAATCAAAAAATTTACATAAAAAAAATTAATTTTCACAAAGAATAAAATCCAAAAAAATATACATAAGAAAAAAAAACAAAAAACGACGGAAAAATCTTTAAAAGTTTACAAAATCATACCCTAAAGTATGGCAAAACCCTTGCAATCAATCGGG
>CATKXA010000089.1 GCA_949840475.1 uncultured Thermoanaerobacterales bacterium
GATAGATTTTAGTTACTTATTAGCAAAATGTTAGTTAGAACAATAAATAACATTATGAAGCCTTGAATTATAATTAGTAGTGCATGCTAAATATTTACAATAAAAACCTAGTAAACAATATAAAAACCAAAAAAATGTGCCACGTGGAACAATTTTTTTGTTTGTATTTTAACCGTATTAAAGCTTAATATTTATCAAATACTTTTTAAAAGTTTGGGAAACAACTATCTCATTTTCGGCAGATTTTCTAACACACGGATTTGCTTGTAAATATCCTTAACTTTTTCAAAAACCCAGTTAATTTCTTTATTGATGAAAATTTGTGCCTCGATATTTTTCAATTATTTCTCTCAAACTTATTGTTAAAGCTCGGACTATTGTACCATTTATATATGAAACTCTGTTGCTATAAGCTTGATTACTTTTGTGCCCTTGGCTTACTGTTAAATAAACTTGCTGCCTGAGAGGGCGTTTTTGAGAGTGTTAAAGTTAAGGTATTTATCGACAAGGTCGTTTATAGGGCCATAAAACAACTTACCAAGAGGCGAGGCGTTTATGTACTCAAAGACGGGTTTAAGCATGCCATTTTCATTAAAAAATGAAAGGATAGAGAATATAAAACATATGACAAGTGCAGCCTTAACAACTCCAAATAGCACACCAAAAATTCTGTCAGCAACACGTATGCCATCGATTTTTCTAGCTTTTTTTGTGATTGCACTTATAATTAATAGTACAATATAGATTAAAATGAAGATTACTACAAAGCTGATAATTAATGAAAAGAATGAACCAAAAGACTTTGATAAAATGTCATTAAGTGAAAGGCTTGTTTTATCTGCAATTATTTCTGACTTAATGTTTAAAAGCCTATTAAATAGCTTCTGCATTGGAAAGTTTGCATCGCTAAGTGTTGAAGATACATGACTTTTTATGGCTTCATCTGTCATGCCAACGAGGTTGGTATTAAAGCCTGAGCTTAAACTTGTAAATTTATTTGCAAAAGCTGTAGTTAGAGATCCTTCTAGTTTGAAAATAGAGTTCATAACATTGTTTACTGGTTTTGTGAGAAGAATAGCTAGTACAAAGTTTAAAAAACCACTAAATAGCGAAAGTATTGAAAAAACAAAGCCCTTGTAAAAACCAATCGCAACGAAGACAATTAATATGAGTAAAATTATAATGTCAACAAAGTTCATAATTGCCTCCTTTGTAATTTTTAACTATTATATATTTATTATAATATAAAATCTTTTAAAATGCAAATTTTAGTAACACTAAATATTGGGCTTGGTACATTTTTATGCAACTATCAATTTAAAAGCTTTAAGTGTAAAGTGGCTATCAATGTCTAATTTATTACAAGATTTGATAAGGAAATGCGGGTGTAATTTGTATTATTAGCACAAAACTGGGCATATTTAAAGTATGGAAAATATTAATGATTTGATGACAGCGTTTGCCAATTACAACCTATACAAACAGCTAGAAAAGATTGCTGAAGTAAAGGATAGAGAGATTGTATTTTTGTGTGTTGGTAACGATAAGTATTGGTTTGATAGTTTTGGACCTATTTTTGGCAGCGTTCTGCAAAAGCTAAATATTGAAAGATTTGTTTATGGAAATACTAAGTGCACTATAAAAGCTACCAACTTGAAGCAGTATGTTGATATGCTTTATAAGTTTCATCAAAACCCATATGTGGTCGTGATAGATAGTGCTTTGTCGAGCTGTGACCGAGAGAGTGTTAAGGTAAAAGAAGGACCTATAACTTGTGCATATCTTAGTGACAAAAGCATGAGCGTGGGCGACCTTGCAATAACCTATAATATTCCTAAAAAGCAGATACACAACCCAGATAACTACATGAAGCTTATTAAAAATTTAAAGAATGTAGCTAGAATACTTTACTTTGTTTTACAAGCTGAAAAAACGCAAAACATGTTAGATACAATGCAAAGATAACTGTTTTTTTGCATTTTTACGATATTACAATTTGATTTATTTATAAAAACCAAGCAAAAATATAAGCGATAAACATTGTTTTTTGTTTTTTACTAATGCTTGTAAAATAATTGATATAATCTGTTTAATGTGCTAATATATATTAATATTAAGTACTTAGGCATTATACTTGTCTACTTGTTGGAGGGAATTACGTGAATAGCGAGAACAAAGAACAATCTTCACAAAAACCAAAAAATAATTTTATAAGAAACGGGCTTATTATGCTCGTTGTAATAGTATCTTTGGTATTATTGTTTTGGGCATTTTCATCAAAACCAAAGGGCGAAAACATAACTGTCGACCAGTTTTACAGTGATGTGGCAGCTGGACGTATTGAAAGAGTTGAATTAAATGTAAAGCAGATAAGCGTTAAAGCTAAAGACGGTAAATGGTACTGGTTTTACAATAGGGCATCAGTTGAAAATTCTGTACTAGAATACATCGAAGAATACAACAAGACTGTAGAAAATTCTGATCCTAGTTTAAAGCTTACAAAGGTTAAAATTTATTCAGGAACAACTACTACTTTCAATGTCTTAAATCTTTTGTATCCTATATTGCTACTTGTAGTACTTGGATTTTTAGTGTTTATGGTAATGCGTCAATTAAAGGGCATAAATAAAAGTTCTATGGACTTCACTAAAAATCGTGCTAGAGTTTCTTCAAGCAAAGTTAAGTTTGAAAAGGTTGCTGGAGCAGACGAAGAAAAGGCAGAGCTTGAAGAAATTATTCAATTTTTAAAGGACCCAGAGAAGTTTACAAAGGTTGGAGCTCGCATTCCTAAGGGCGTATTGCTTGTGGGACCTCCGGGAACAGGTAAAACTTTGCTTGCCAAAGCTGTTGCTGGCGAAGCGGATGTTCCTTTCTTCACTATCAGTGGTTCAGACTTTATGGAACTTTATGTCGGCGTTGGTGCATCACGTGTTCGTGACTTGTTTGAGAACGCTAAAAAGGCTAAGCCCTGCATGGTGTTTATTGACGAAATAGATGCTGTTGGTCGTCAAAGAGGAACTGGCATGGGCGGTGGAAACGATGAGCGTGAACAAACCCTTAACCAATTACTTGTACAAATGGACGGCTTTGAAGAAAATGAGGGTATCATTGTTATGGCGGCAACAAACCGAGCAGACATTTTAGACCCAGCTTTAACAAGACCAGGCAGATTTGATAGACAAATTTATATCAGTGCTCCTGACGTTAAGGGCAGGGAAGAAATTTTGCGTGTGCATAGCAACGGCAAACCTCTTGGCGAAGATGTAAAACTTAAAGAAATTGCAAGAGTTACCAGTGGCTTTACTGGTGCTGACCTTGAAAACTTACTCAACGAGTCTGCAATACTTGCCGCAAGAGATAATCGTCAAACCATTATTATGGAAGACATTAATAATGCCATGGTTAAAGTTACAATGGGTCCACAAAGGCGTTCTCGTGTTGTAACAGACGAAGACAAAAAAATTACCGCTTACCATGAGGCAGGACATGCCATTGTTGAAAAATGTGTTGAGCATGCAAACCCTGTACACGAGGTATCTATAGTTCAACGTGGTGGGGCCGCTGGTTATACTATTTCTCGTCCTGAAAACGACGAAATGCACATGAGTAAGAATAAACTCATTGATGTTATAACAATGATGCTTGGTGGAAGGTCTGCTGAAGAGTTGTTTATTAAAGACGTGACTACTGGTGCGTCTAATGATATTTCAAGAGCAACCTCTATTGCTAGGAAAATGGTTACCGAGTGGGGTATGAGCTCACAAGTTGGCTTGGTTTCATTGTCTGAACAAGGCGAGTTGTTCCTTGGCAGAGATTATCAAACTAGGGCAAACTACAGCGAAAAAGAAGCTGCTATAATTGACCAAGAAGTTAGAGATATTATCAATGTTTGCCATGAGAAAGCTAAAGAAATCTTGACCAAAAACAAAGACAAAATTGAAACTATGGTCAAAGTATTG
>CATKXA010000090.1 GCA_949840475.1 uncultured Thermoanaerobacterales bacterium
TGAAACTTTTGTAGAAAACATTTTGTTCAGTGAATTTACAAAATCTTTCAATTCCAAACTTTGCTCAGAAACTTTAGTAGATTTTTGAGGTTTTGTTAGTTTTTTGATTAACGCCTCCAAATCTCTTACGCTTAGTTTTTTAGCAACAACCAGGCGTGCCACCTCAATTATCTTCTTATCATCTTCAAGTGCTAGAAGTGTTTTTGCATGACCAGCCGATAAACGTCCAGCCTCAACATATTCAATTACTTCTTTTGGCAATGTTAAAAGTCTAAGGGTATTTGTTACTGCTGAACGGCTTTTACCAATTCTATCTGCAACTGCTTCTTGGGTCAAGTTATACTTTTGAATCAACTGCTCAATAGCTTTTGCTGACTCAATAGGATTCAAATCTTCTCTTTGTAGGTTTTCAATAATTGAAACCTCGCTAACTTGTTGTTCGCTATAATCTTTAACAATTACAGGCACTTTCTTAAGACCAGCCATTCTAGCAGCACGAAAACGTCTTTCGCCCGCAATGATAATGTAGCGTCCGTTATCCTCTTTAACAATCAATGGTTGGATTATACCATGTTGTTTTATTGATTGTGCTAACTCTTTTAAAGCCTTTTCATCAAAATTCTTTCTTGGTTGCTCATCATTTCTATCTACAAGCCCAATTTCAACTTCCATAACGCCATCAACAGCAGTAACATTTTGCTGTGCTTTAATCGATTGCTTTTCTTCAGTTTTAGGCATCTCATAATTTTCATAATCGCCAAACAGAGAACCTAAACCCCTACCTAAACCTCTTTTCATGCTTAATTCTTTTTAACCTCTCTTTTTCTAGATATCTTTTTGTAGTCAACCTTATTTTTGTCAAAATACTCTTCAGTTAGCTTCAAATATGCAATGCTGCCCGAGCATGATTTATCATACAAATATATTGGCATACCATAGCTAGGTGCTTCTGCAAGTCTAACATTTCTAGGGATTGTTGTATTAAATACTGAACTGCCAAAGAACTTACCTATTTCTTCAGCGACTTGTCTACCAAGGTTGCTTCTAGTATCACGCATTGTAAGCACAACGCCTTCTACACTTAAACCCATGTTTAATCCAGTCTTTTTTACAAGTCTGATTGTGTTCATGAGTTGGCTTAAACCCTCTAGTGCAAAAAACTCACATTGAATAGGTATTAAAACGCCATCAGCAGCAGTAAGTGCATTAACAGTTAATAGTCCAAGTGACGGAGGACAATCAATAGTTATGTAATCATACACATTTTTGACTTTGCTCAAGACCTCTTTAATAACACGTTCACGGTCTTTCATATAAACCAGCTCAACTTCGACACCCGCCAAATCAATATTGGCTGGAATAATATCTAAGCCATTTATATCTGTTTTAACGATTGCGTCTTGAATATCAACATTGCCACTGATAACATCATAGATAGACTTTACGTCTTTTGTTTTTTCTTTTCCAAGACCGCTTGTGGCGTTGCCCTGTGGGTCAATATCAATAAGCAATACTTTTTTGCCCATTACAGCCATATAAGTTGACATGTTAACACAGGTTGTTGTTTTTCCAACACCGCCTTTTTGATTTGCAAATGCCAAAATCTTGCCCATACTTTTATCTCCTAATTTAATAATATAATATAACAAAAAATAAGCATTTGACTAGTAAATTTACGTTTTTTTTGAAGCTTTACAAATATAATTAAATATTTATTATGCACCTACCGGAAATTAGTAAAACATATTTAATTTAGTTATAATTTGCAAACAACAAAGAAATCATAGAAGTCGTCAATCACAAATTGAACACAAAAAATACCATTATTGTTACAAAATTACACATTTTTTGCACCCGTTATGCGTTTTTTAGTAAAAAGAACTTGCAAATGCAAGCTCTTTAAGTATTAAATTTCCAACTTAATGTCTTTCTTTGTTTTAATTTCCCAACAGCATCAACCGCGTAATTTACACAATTATTATATACAAATAAATCTTTAACAACGATTGGTCCATATATTTTAGTAAATACGCCTAACATACGTTTGATATTTTTAACAGTATATAAATTGTTTTGATAAAACATTTGATTAATATCTTCACCGATACTGCCATAATCTTTTGCTCTCAACACAATTTCTTCTAAATTTTTATTGTATTTAAACAAACTGATTATATCTTGGAGTGCATCATCTTTGATATTTGTGCCATAGCGTGTTTCTTGCACTTCAGCATGAGGATCAATTATCGAAAGACTTTTACCGTCAAAAAGTATGTTTCCTGGGTGGACATCAGGATATGTAGACTGACCCTGCCTCATACATAAACATTAATGATTTCATAAACTTTTCTAGCACATAATCAGGAAGTTCGTATAACTTTCTATTTGTTTCATGAAATCTTTTATCATATTAATAATAAATCTGACCTTCTAACGGCAAATTACTACCATGATTTAGAAGTGCATCAACAAACTCATCTTCTGATACTTTAAAAAGCTGATTATCATAAACTTCATCAATATCTTTTAGAAACAAAACCTTCCCAGGCATATTTTGCATCAAAATAAACAAATCCGCTGTTAATGGCTCTTTGCCGTCTTGCTTTTTAAGGCAAAAATCTCGGTAACAGAGCATCCACTTTCATAGAAAAATTGTTGATCGTCGCAAAAATAGTTAAAATCCATATAAATGGTATCATCTTTTTTGCATTTGAAGTGCTTTAAAATGTATTTACCTTTATAAAACACGCACAGCCTTCAGCACCACGTGTGCTACTAAACTTATCTAGGTTCCAAGTCAAGGAATCTAACAGCAAATTGTATTTATTCTTTTCCATTTATTATATCATCTCTATTTCGTTTAATATTTGCCCAGCACGTACTCTGCCAAACTCAGTAAATAATAAAGAGTTAATTTCTTCTTTAGCAAAATGGTCTCTGATAACTGGAGCATACTTTTTGTTTATATGTCTAATCATTTTCAAAAGATTATCTTGACTTAATGATAAAGTAAGTTCTTTTAATTTTTCACACTCGGGACTTTGCTTTATAAACTTAGCTGCTCGAGCTCCGCATTTCCTAACAGTTTTATTTGCATAAAACAAATAAACAATATCTTTTACAAGGAACTCAAGTGCATTGTGTTCATTGTAAATTTTTGCAAGACACAAATTCATTGAAGGATCAATATGTGTTAAATGGTTTTTATCAATCATAACATTTTGAGAATGCAAATCTGGCAGTGAATATTTTCCATTTAAATACATTAAGTACGCAGTATCAACAAACTCTTCAATTTCACTAAAATGTAAATCTTGTAATAAAATATTTGAATTTAATACATTTTTTAAATAACTTTTGGTTATCTGGGCTTCTAAATAAATATCATTTCTTAGTAAAGCATTTTTAAATTCTATTTCAGTGCAAAAATCCTTACAATAACTATAGGCATCTGAAATGTCAATTATAAACAAGTCGTTTCCTTTGACACGCTCCATCAAAATATATGTATCGAATAAACCTGAATCTTGTTGATTCTCTTTTGTTTTATGAGCATATATATTAGGCAATTTATAGCCTAATATATTAAAACTTTTTATTTCATCACAATATTTGTCGATGACCTCTACTTCAGCCGGAGAGGAGTCGACTATTTTTTTCACAACAAAATCTTTATCTACGAAATAAACTGATCCCTCTAT
>CATKXA010000091.1 GCA_949840475.1 uncultured Thermoanaerobacterales bacterium
TAGCAACAATAATTGAATACACGGCAACAATTATTTTACCACGAGAATTAAGCCTTACCTTAGAATCAGTACTAATTTTTTCAGCAACTATTGACCTTTGAACATAAGGCATGTCCATTTGAGGAGTACTTTCTTCATATGAAGAAGTGTCTAGAGAAAATTGCTTTTCTACCTCAAAAGCAGGCTCCTTTGTTTCTGTTAAGTTTTGGTCAATAGAAAAAGTAAACGGCTTAAAGTCTGGTTGAAAAACTGATTGTTTTTCAATCTTGGAACTTGTTCTTACTTCAGTTTCTGTTGCCATATGTATCTCCTTATAATTTTTCTATAATTCGTAGTTTAGCACTTGCTGCTCTTCTGTTAACTTTTAATTCTTCTTCACTTGCTATAACTGGATGATTATTAACAAGCTTTACTTTAGGTTTTTTGTCACATACACATATTGGGAAGTCGCTAGGACAGGTGCAACCAGTGGCAAGCTCTCTAAAGCTGTGTTTTACAATTCTATCTTCTAGTGAATGAAAGGTTATTATTGCCATTCTTCCACCCTTTTTAAGCCTATTTACCATTTCAAAGATAAAATCTTTTAAAATATCAAGCTCATGATTGACTTCTATTCTTATAGCTTGGAATGTTCTTTGCACATTTGATGAGCCGTCATTACCCTTGTATCTTGGCACCGAATTTAATATGACTTGCTCAAGCTGTTTTGTAGTTTCAATGCTTTTAACATTTCGGGCTTTAACAATGTTCCTTGCTATTGATGAAGCAAATTTGTCTTCCCCAAAGTCTTTTATAATTCTCTTCAGCTCTTCTTGACTATAAGAATTAACAACGTCATATGCAGACAAGCTTTGTTCTTGGTTCATTCTCATATCAAGTTTTGCGTCAAATCTAAATGAAAATCCCCTGTCTTTAGAGTCAATTTGATGCGAACTTACTCCAAGGTCTGCTAAAATGCCGTCAACTTCAGATATTCCTAAAGTGTCAAGCACTACGCCAGCGTCTTTAAAGTTGCTTTGAACTATTGTTACGTTTTTTAAGCCTTCAAACCTTTTACAGCATGCAACAACAGCATCACTATCTTGGTCTATACCAATAAGCCTAATATTTTTATTACGTTTTAAAATTTCGCTCGAGTGGCCACCGCCACCTATTGTACAATCTACATAGATGCCATTTTCTTTGACAGCTAAGCCGTCAATCGTTTGCTCTAGTAGAACTGGGATATGGTTAAACTCCATACTATACACCATATTTGCTTAGAGAAGATGCAGATAAATCATAAGTATCAGCACTGTTTACTTGCTCGTATACTTCTTCTGCCCAAATCTCAACACGATTACCAACACCAATGGATACCAAGTTTTTAGTAAGCTTTGCAAAATTTCTAAGTTCTTGAGGTATAAGTATTCTTCCTTGATTGTCCTCTTCTGCTTCAAAGGCTGAAGATAATAATGCTCTAATAGGTTTTTGTGCTTCAACGTCAAACATTGGAACGCTCTCTAACTTTTTATAAAGTTCGTTAAATGCTTCTTTTGAAAATGCGTATAGGCAACCACCTACGCCTTTTGCTACAACGAAACCATCTTGTAAAGCCTCTTTGAATTTTGAAGGCATACGGAAACGACATTTTTGGTCTATCTGATGACGATAACTTCCAATGAGCATAAAGTCCCCCTCCTTCAAATTTATAACTTGATTATACTAGCACTAAAAGCCAAAGTCAACCACTTTTGACCACTTTTTAACAAAATTATTAACAACTGTTGATAACTTTTTAAAAATCTATTCAAATTTGAGTACAACTTCAGTATCTCAAAAGATTTTTATAAAAATAAAGCAACAAAAAAGAGGGTAACAACCTCTTTACTATTAAATAATTTGAACTGGCATCATATCAACAAGGTCGGCACTCGTTAAATAGTATTTAATGCCGTTTTTAGTATATTCTTTGTTATACCTTCCGCTCGACTTATGTAGATGCCCATAAACTACAATATCAACATTATATTTTTCAAAAAGCTTGGTAAATTCGCTATCTTCTTTTTTCTGGTTAAAAGGCGGATAATGAATCATACAAACAACTGTATCTTGCTCAGTTCTTTGCGATTGCATATGCTTTAGGGCAAGTTCTAGCCTTATTGCTTCTCTTGCATATATTTTTTTGTAGTCTTGCGTAAAATTCACATCATTTTCTCTTTCTGGCACATCCCAACCTCTTGTACCTGTTACAAGTACGTTCGCAAAACGCACACTATCATTTTGAAGAGCTGTTATTGATTTAGGACATATTTTTCTTACAGCTGAAATAGATTTCCACCAATACTCATGATTGCCTTTAATAATTACCTTTTTGCCGTTTAGTTTATCAATAAAATCTAAATCTTTGGCAGTTTCGCTAATATTCATAGCCCAGCTAATATCTCCAGCGATTAAGACAAGGTCGTCCTCTTTTATAGTGTTTTGCCAGTTATCTTTTATTTTGTCTGTATAGTTGACCCAACTACCACCAAAAATGTCCATTGGTTTTTCCACCATAAAGCTAAGGTGCAAATCGCTTAATGCAAAAACTCTCATACATTCACTCCATTTTCAAGAAGTTGCTCAAGTTTTGCTAGCACCTGCTCTTTGCCTTCTCGCGTTTGGTTAGAGATTGTGTAAACATTCTCTTTCCCAACCTTTAAAAATGAGCTTATATTTAATACTTTTTGATATTTTTCACTCTTTTTTATTTTATCTAACTTTGTTGCAACAATTAAAACTGGTATGTTATAAGTATATAAATACTCAAACATTTGCCTATCATTTTCGCTAGTATGTCTAATATCAACAAGCAAAATAATACCTACAAGATTTTTACTTTCTGCAAAGTAGTCAGTAATCATTCCTTCCCAAACAGCCTGCTCGCTCTTTGATGCCTTTGCATAGCCATAACCAGGCAAGTCCACCAAAACAAAGCTTTCATTAATCATAAAGTAATTGACAAGCCTTGTTCTACCTGGCGTTGAAGATGTTTTTGCAAGCTTACCATTATTGGTAATCATATTAATAAAACTAGACTTGCCAACATTACTTCTACCAACGACAGCAATTTCAGGCACATTAAAACCAGCATAATTTTTAGTTATTGCTGACTCGCTCCTTAAAAATCTTGCATTTTTTATTCTCATACTAACCTTCTTTTTATTTATAAGACAATATTAACATTAATATGTGATTTTAGCAATCAAAAAAATAAAAAACTGCCACAAGTGGCAGTTTTGTTATTTAAGCAATCTCTTCCTTTTTCAAATCTTGCTTAGACTTTTTAATAAACACAGGCTCAACCTCTTCCTCTTTTCCCTTTTTAGTGTCTATAATAATCTTGGCAATAGTTTCATCGCTAGGTACTTTATACATTAGCGGTATCATTGCATCTTCAAGAATTGTTCTAAGCCCTCTTGCACCAGTTTTAAGCTTTATAGCCTTTTTAGCAAAGCTCAAAATGGCACCTTTTGTAAAGTCTAGCTCTACACCGTCAAGATTAAACATTTTCTTATATTGTTTAATCAGTGCATTTCTTGGCTCGACCAAAATCTTACCAAGTGCTTCTTCGTCTAGATCATGAAGAGATACTGTGATTGGTATTCTTCCAATAAATTCAGGTATTAGACCAAACTTAACCAAATCGTCAGGC
>CATKXA010000092.1 GCA_949840475.1 uncultured Thermoanaerobacterales bacterium
CCAGCGCCTCCATCGTCACCGTCTCCCAATCTGACATAGGACTTATCTTTGCTGCATAGAGTCCTAATGCTTCCATCTCTCCGTAATTCTCACTCGCTCTTAAAAGCCACACTGCCTTATCCATACAGGCACAGAACATCCCCCGATACTTCTTCGCCTCCTGCGCCACCCAGAGAATCCCGGCATGTGCCGGCAGAAATTCCCCCTTGTAGCAATAGCACGCATCCAGATAACGCTTTAGTCTCCCTTTTAAGTCCTGTGTCTCTTCTGCCTCTAGATAAAGTCGTTCAAATTCTCTGGCATCCTCCACCACCGGCACTTCGTCTGTCCAATAGTACACACCATATTTTTGTACAATATAATTTGCCTCCGGCAACCCCGCATTCCTCAGCTTTTTCTTTGCATTATATATAAAATATTAAAGGGTGGTTTTATATTGTAATTTCGGATAAAATTTTAAAACCTTTAAGTGTATTTATACAATATATTAATAGTATATTTAATTCAAATATAAATTTGCCATCATCATTCCATACATGTTGTAAAACTATAACATAGAAATTTATAGTATGTCTTGGATATGCCTTAACACTTTTAATATCCTTTAAATCAATAGTTTCAATTTTACCATTACTAAGATATAAATTCAACTTGTTCTGTTCATCCAATACAATAGTTGGTTTATCTTGCATTTTATTTCTATTTTTATTTTGAATAACTATAAACGCAATCATTCCAACACTAACAGCAATTATAAATAAACTTAATAGAATAAAAGCAACAGGAACTAGCCCCATTACCACAGTAACAGACACAAACAAAGCAAGAGCAATAAAAATAGCAAACAAAACTATAAGCACGACTGACATTTTAGGGGTAAATCTTTCTCCGATAGTCTTCATTTTACACCTCCAACTAAAAAAAATATCAATCTCATTATCAAAAAAAGTCAAAAGATTTTGTGTAAGAAATATATATTTATTTTTATTACATAATAAAAACTGCCACAAATGTGACAGCTTTTACATTAAATCCTACTAAACAACGGTTCAACTTTATCTAGCTTAATTCCGCCTTCAATAGAGATTGGCTTCCATTCTGGAGTTTTATTTAGATTTAAAAATTCTCTAAGCTTGGCACTTGCATTTGGCATGAATGGCTCAAAAATATTAGACAGATTAGCAATAACATACGCACAAGAATAGATAACATTGTTAAATTCTTCTATGTTCTCTTTAGCTAGTACCCATGGTTTATTCTCGTCGTAATACTTATTCGCAAAAGACACTAGTTCCATTGCTCTTTCAGATGCTTTTTTGAACTCAATATTCTCAATAAATTTAGCAACTTCGTCGTAAGTCTTTTCAACCTCAGCTTTAATAGTTTCGTCTAGCTTACCACTTGGCAAAGTTTCTAACCCCTTAAACTTTAAAGTTCTGTTTATAAGGTTACCAAATTTATTAACAACCTCAGTATTGTTAGCAGTTTGGAACAACTCAAATGTGAAGTTTGCGTCTTTTGTTTCTGGACCGTTTGCCGCAAAATGATATCTTAAGCTATCTGTATTATAGTTGTTTGCCCAATCAAGAGCTTCATGCGACGTACCTGAGCTGCTTTTAGATATCTTAGCATTGTTTGCCATTAGGTATTCTGCCGATACCATTGTGTTATTGATAACAAAGTTATCATGTAAACCTTCAAGCATTGCAGGCAAAAACATTGAGTGGAATACAATATTGTCTTTGGCGTGAACCATGTAAATAATCTTTTTAACGTTTGGTTCAACATCAGTTTTCCAGAACTTACGCCAGTCAAAACCTTTTTCTTCGCCAAGCTTCATGGTATCAGTCAAATACCCAAGAAGTGCTTCCCACCAAACCCAAACAACTTTATTTTCATAGCCTTCAACCGGAATTTTTACACCCCAATCTAGGTCACGAGAAAAGTCGCGATCTCTTAGGTCTGCTAAATATTTTTTAGTTTCGTTTAAGCTGTTTGCTCTCCAAACATTTTCATTGTCTTTAACAAGCTTTGTTAAAACATCTTTAAACGCTGTTAGTTTAAACACCAACACTTTGTCCTGCTTTTGCGAAGTTTTTCCACCACAGACAAGACAAGTTGCTCCCTCTAAGTCTGCCTCTGTTGGAACATGCCCGCAGTCGCAGTTATCTGCCTTAGTTCGTCTTCCACACTCAGGACAAGTGATTTCAATCTCGGTGTCCGCTACAAACTTTCCGCACTTTTCACAATATGGACGCCTTAATTGTTTTTCATATAAATAGCCATTGTCATAAAGCTTTTTAAATATATCCATACATTTTTGCTTGTGATACTCGTCGTATGTGATAGAGAATTTATCAAACGAAAAATTGAATTTATCTAGTGCCTCGATAAAGTTCTTGTGATATCTATCAACAATATCCTTAGGGGTTACACCTTCTTTTTTTGCTTTTAATACAGGTTTAGTTCCATGCGAGTCCGTTCCAGACACCATTATAACATCGTCCCCAACCATTCTATGATAGCGTGCCAAAATATCTCCAGAAAGAGAGCTTGCAATATAACCGATATGCAAGTTGTTGTTCGCATACGGCCAAGACACGCAGATTGTTACATTTCTTTTAGTCATATCGTTCTACCTTATTAAAAATTTCTTTTACTTTGTGATTTCTTCCAGATTTTGCCCACTATATTGGCTAGACTTTTCTCGCTAATTAATTTACTTATACCTTTAACAAATTTATTAACAGCTTTTGGCACAACAACAAGTTTATGTTTATTTGCCCCTTTAACTGCGAGCATAGCCACTTTTTCGGGGCTACACATAGTCATTTTCCCTGCCTTGCCTTGAGCTTTTATTGCATCTTTCATCGCCTCAGTTGTTGGAATGCCAGACGGACAAACTGTTGTTATAAACACATTTTGGTCTTTTAGCTCAATAGCTAGAGCTATCATAAAGTTTTTTAGCATTGCTTTTGTGCTAGCATATATTGCCATGTGTGGCATTGGATAATATGCAGCCAAGCTTGCAACAGTGATTATGTTTAGAGCCTCATTTACATTACGTGCTTTTATTATCTTTTGAGTAATATCAATTGTTCCTTCGCAGTTGACTCTTATAATCTTTAAAATTTCTTCATCGTCATGCTTTAAAAAGTCGCCTTCTGCAATGTAGCCAGCATTGTTGACCAAATAGTTAACATTACCATTTTGCTTTATAAAATCTATAAGATTTTTTCTATCCTCTTCAATAGACATGTCGCATGCTTTGTATAAAACTTTGATTGAATTATATTTTTCGCTTACCTCACTTGCTAGTGCTTTAAGCTTTGCTTCACTTGTGCCCGTCAAAATAAGATTGCTTGTTTGCCCAAGCAAATCCACAAAAGCTCTTCCAAGCCCGCCAGTAGCACCAGTAATAAGCGTGTAATTTTCCATAATTCCCTCTATGCGGATAAGTTTACAACTATTTATCCACTTTAGTCAACAAAAAGTTTATAAAGTATAATTTATATTAATTAATATTTTTATATCTATGGCAAAGAGTGCGTTTTGCTGCACTAAACCTTTTGCAAGGCTAATTTTGCATTTATAACGAGGCATTAAAAAATTCCAAGGCAAGAGTTTACTTAGCATAAATGACTGTCTTGGAATTTTTTAAATAACAAAGTTAGA
>CATKXA010000093.1 GCA_949840475.1 uncultured Thermoanaerobacterales bacterium
AGTAAAATTGTTAGGTAAATTGAATTAAAATATGGTATATATATATTTATTATGGAAGTAAAAGATATAAAGTTAAAAGATTCTAAAATATTACTTATTTGCACAACAGATAATATGATCTGGCAATTTTTGTTGCCACATATTAAAGATTTGCAAGAGTATGGTGCGACAGTCGACTGTGTTTGTTCAAAAACAGGCTTTTGGTTTGACGAGCTAAAAACAAAGTATGGTCTTAATATGATTGAAGTGCCTATGGAGCGTAGTCCGCTTAAGCTTGTCAATTTGAAGGCATACAAAAAAGTTAAAGAGCTACAAAAGCAAAACAAGTATGATATTGTATATTGCCAGCAACCAGTTGGTGGAATGATAGGGCGTTTTGTAGGTAAGAAGTTTAAGTTACCTGTTATTTACACAGCACATGGTTTTTTCTTTTTTAAAGGCAATAGTAAATTAAAAAACTTTATTTTTAAATCTGCTGAAAAATATATGGCAAAGTTCACAACTGCGTTGATTACTATGAATGATGAGGACTTTAATGCCTGTAAGGATTGGAAATGCAAACAAACTTTTAAAATAAACGGCATTGGGGTTGACCAAACCAAATATGATAACAGCGAGTTTGATAAACTAGCGTTTAAAAAAGAGCTTGGTTTAAACGAAGATGACAAAGTGATTTTGTCGGTATCTGAGTTTATAAAGAGGAAAAATTATCCTACAATGCTTCAAAGTTTCGCAAAGCTTTGCAAAACTAGAAATGATGTGAAATATGTGCTTTGTGGCACTGGCATTTTGTTTGAAGAGATGAAGGCGTATGCTAAACAGCTTGGTATTGAAGATAAGGTTTTGTTTTTAGGCTATCGCAAAGATATAAATAAAATCATGCAAGTTAGCGATATATTTTTCCACCAGTCTTTCCAAGAGGGCTTAACAATGGGCATTATGGAAGCAATGCACTTTGCTATGCCAGTTATCACTTCTAATGTTCGTGGTAATGTCGATTTGATTGATAACGGTAAAGGCGGCATTATAACAGAATGTGATGATATAGAGGCTCAAGTAGCTGCTCTATCTAAGCTTCTTGATGACAAAACATTGAGAGAGCAAATGGGGCAATTCAATGTTAAGAACGTTGAAAAGTATTATCTTGATAACGTCAGAGCAGAGCTAAAAGAGATTTATCAAAAGATAAATATGCTATAAAAGGTTAAAAATGACAAAGGCAATACAAGTATTAAAAGAGAAAAAGGAATTGATCAGTTTTGCAATTATAACTTTATTGCTTTTTTTGTCGTGCTTTTTTGAAGAATGTGCATACATCACTGTTGCTTTTTGCGTTCTAATCTCAATTTTTTTCAGCTTTGAGCAAGTAATGCATGTGTTGATTTTTATATATCCAGTTAAACTTGTGTTCTTGACAAAAGTTAAGGTAATTTACATGTATTCATTGTGTTTGGCATTAATAGCGTGTATTTTATGTATTAAATATTTAATAGCATTAATAAAAAAACAAAAAAGACTCAATTGGAAGACACTAATCCCGATTGGGGTGTTTTTAGTTTATTTGATTTTACCAATTCATGAAACGCATTTTAAACAATGGGCGAATTATGTAATTATGTTTGCATTTGCATACTTAGCTTTTGAATATAAAAAAGAAATCGATTTCAAGAAACTGGTGAATGTTTTATTCTTTGGATTTGTAGTTTCTTGCCTTTTTGGTTTAACATGGTATATTTCGCCAAGACTCGAAGCGATAGCTCCTATAGTGTATCCACTTGCTAATTGCGATTATGTTAGGTTTTTTGGTTTATTTGAACATCCAAATAAGTTAATACTTTGTGCTATTATTTTACTATGTTTTATGTTCATTTTAAAATATAAAAATCAAATTAAGTGGTGGGAATTTATAATAGGTTTTACTCTAGTATTTGTACCGGCATACTTATCGTTGTCCCGCAACTTTGTAATTGCTTTTGCAGTACTGCTTGTTTTGTTTTTAATACTCTACACTATAAAATACAAAAAGAGATCATTTTTGACAACAGGTTTATTGCTTTTGACTTCTGCTTTGGTTGTAGCCTGTTGCTTTTACCCAACAAAAATTTATTTAGTTAGATTTGAAATTTTGCCTAGGTCTGCAGTAGAAGAAGTTGTTGTCGAACCACCTCCAAGTAGTTCTGACGATGATTTGTCTGAAATTGAAAAAAATCCACCTGAATATATGAGTGAGAAGTGGTGGGAGTATGTTTATGCTGGAGAGATAAGATATGACCCAGGTAGAGAAGCTATATGGGATATGTATATAACGAACTTTAAAAGTTCTAATAAAATAATCATGTTTGGTAGGGGTATATCCGCCAAGCTTATTGGAAAAGCTCATGCACATAATACATTTTTACAGATATTATGGAGGCATGGAGTATTTGGGACTTTAAACTTACTTGCAATAAGTATTTGTTTTATAGATTTTAAAAAGTTAAAATCTTTAAAAATTTTAGGCATAATTTTATTAAGTTTGCCAGCCGTATTTACTGCTGGGCTTGTTGAAATATTTATAGCGAATGATATATTTATTATATTTTTACTTATGTTAATCAGTTGTGAAAATATAGAAAACAAAGAAGAATATGTGGGTAAAAGCGAGGTGAGTAAAAATGATACCTAAAATTATTCATTACATTTGGCTTGGCAAGGGACCTATGCCAAAGGTTGCTGATAAATGTTTAAAAAGCTGGGAAAAATATTGTCCTGATTATGAGATAAAAAGATGGGATGAGAGTAATCTTGACCTAGATTTATGTCCATATGTACGGGAGGCGTATGATGCTAAAAAGTTTGCTTTTGCGTCTGACGTACTTAGATTTCAAATTCTTTATGAGCTTGGTGGTATATATCTAGATATTGATGTAGAGCTAATAAAGCCGATTGATGAATTTTTAAAAGAAAAGTGCTTTACTGGCTTTGAAACAAGTAGTTTGATTGCTCCGGGGCTAATTTTAGGAGCAGAGAAAGAAAACAATGATTTAAAAAATATTTTGGACAGTTATAAAGATAAACACTTTATTAAAGAGGGCGTTCAAGACACAACTACAGTATGTGAAATTGTTACAAAATATTATGAGGACTTTGGTTTGAAGCGTGAAGATAAAACACAGGTTTTAGAAAACATTTCAGTATATTCATCAGAATATTTTAGTCCTAAAAGCGTTATAGATGGCAAGCTTAGAATAACAAATAAAACTATATCTATACACCATTATTTATCTTCGTGGTACACGCCATCTCAGCGATTCAAAAAAAATCTAAAAAGAATGTTTAATATTTTAACTTTTGGATTGGCTGGTAAAGCATATCAAAAATTAAAAGAAAAAAATAAAGGATAAACGATTATGAAAAAAGTTATGTTGGTATTTGGCACAAGACCAGAGGCAATAAAAATGTGCCCACTTGTTAAAGAACTAAAATCTAGAAAAAATATTCAAACCATAGTATGTGTTACAGGACAACATCGTGAGATGCTTCATCAGGTGCTCAAAGTTTTTGATGTTGTACCAGACTATGATTTGGATATAATGAAAGACAAGCAAACGCTTTTTGATGTCACAGTAAATATATTAGAAAAGATAAAAGTTGTCTTA
>CATKXA010000094.1 GCA_949840475.1 uncultured Thermoanaerobacterales bacterium
TAAAATAATATACAATTATATACTAGAATTTGTCAACTATAACAGCTGAGTTTTTTATTTAATCCAAATCTCATCGCCATCGCTCGCACGCCTAAAGGAAATTAAATACATCTGATTGCTTTGTTGGCTTTGATTATTGTCATAAAAAAGCTGATAGTTGCTTTCAGTTTTTAAAACATTTAAATTGTCTACACTTTGCCCCATTGCTATAGCAAAAGGTAGATTATTTTTATATACGATACCAAAAAATGTTGTATGGTTTTTAGTACCCGTTTTGATAAATTTTGAACATTTTATAATATTTTCGATTTCTGGAGCCCTGTCACAAACAGCAAATAATTGATACAACTGATTCTTGGTGTTTTCAAAATAAAGACTTGGAAATGCTCCAAACATCTTATAAATAATTTTGTCGCATACAAAATTTCTATCTGTTTCTAAAGCTTTTTCTATCTCTTTTTCAGCTAAATATTTATCACATAATTCATCGAACTTTTTGTAAATTTGTTCACTAAAAAGCTGCTTTGAACGTTTTCCATAGTATTTATACTTTAAATCAAAGTAACAAATAAAATAGTCATTTTTAAAATTAAATTTGTCATTTAAATTAATCTCTACATTATTTTTAATTTCAAAGCAGCATAAATCGTCACTTATAACTATTAAGAGCCCAAGCTTTGCTACTGGCTCTAACTTTACCCTTAAATTATTCCCACTCTTTTTTATGCTTACAAAATGTTTTGGTAAGTTTTCTCCTCTTTTGTATAACGAAATCAAAAACTTATCATATTCCATATAAAAAAGATTAACATATCAATCTAATTTATACCATTGTACCAAGTGTCTAAATTTGTAAAATATTTTACTTAAATACAAATAAATCTACATTTTCTCAGCTTATAAGCTCATAGAGCTTATAAAACTGCTCTATGTCTATAGCCTCAGCTCGAATGCTATTATCTAGTTTTAAAGAATTAAGTGCTGTAATGACTTTGGTTTTATCAAAGCTTGCACTTAAATTGTTAACCAAAGTTTTTCTTTTCATTTTAAAAGCCTGCTTTAAAAATTCGAAAAAATCTTGATTATAACCATTATCTTTTAAATCAAGCCTAACAATACAAGAGTCCACATTCGGCACGGGTGTAAACATTTTTCTATTGACATTCCTTACCACTTTACTCTCAGCATTTGCACTAATAAATGCTGAAAAATATCCATAATCGCTATGACCAGCCCTTGCAGTTATACGCTCACCAACTTCTTTTTGCACCATTATAACAATAACTTTAGGTCTATGTTTTAATGTACATAACTTTGTTATTATAGGCGAGGTTATGTAGTATGGCAAGTTAGCAACAACCTTAAAATCACAACCTAGCAAACTATAAAGCTCTTGTTCTTCTACCTTTAAAAAGTCCTCATATACTATTTTTATATTATCGCTATCAGAAAATTTAGCAGCAAGAACTTTTTCAAGTTCATTATCTACTTCAAAGGAAACTACCTTTTTAGCTGAGCTTACTAAAAATTCAGTCAACGCTCCAGCACCTGCACCAATTTCCAAAACGACATCGTCCTTTGTAATGGACGCATCACGGACAATGCTTGAAAGCAAGTTCTTATCGCTCAAGAAGTTTTGACCAAATTTCTTTTTAAAATTTATTTCTCTATACTCACTCATTTTTATTTAAAAAACACCCTATTCGTATTTTCAACTGTAGCTTTACAAAACTCTTCAAAATCCATTTGCAAAGTGTCCGCAATTTTTAACGCAGTTATATTGACATTCTTTGGCTGGTTAACCCTGCCCCTTAACGGTTCTGGCGAAAGATATGGAGAATCTGTTTCAACAATGATTTTATCTAGCGGCAAATCTTTCAAAAAGCTCCTATCTGCCTTTTTAAAAGTAATATTGCCAGAAAACGATATATAAAAACCAAGTTCTATAAACTTCAATGCATATTCTCTATCCTCAGAAAAACAATGAATGATGCTTGGCAACTTAATATCTTTAATGTTCTCCTTTAAAACCTCATAAGTGTCCTCTTTTGCACCTCTTGTATGAATGCAAATTGGCTTGTTATGCTTTTTTGCTATCTGTATCTGCTTAACAAGTACTTGCTTTTGGCACTCTTTATCAACGCTTTCGCCATGGTAATCAAGCCCGATTTCTCCAATCGCCACAACTTTTTTATTGCTAGCAAGTTCATCTAGTTTTTCAAGGTCTTTATCTGTTACTGACGAAGCATATTCTGGATAAATACCAACAGTGCAGTAAATATTATCATACTTACTTGCAAGCAAAACTGACTGCTCACTATCTTCAATAGTTGTGCCTATAGTAATTATTTTTTGCAAGTTGTCACTCGCCATATCGTTAATTATTTGCTTGTAGTCTAAACTTTCAGATAATAAATGTGCGTGCGAATCTATAAGCATTTTGTCGTCTCCTCATATTAGAATTTATTGTTGCATAATTTTTAGCATGAATAAAGTATGGCTAATAATGCTAAGTGCAAGTATAATAGCACTGATGTTCATAGACCCAAGCGGAGTTTTGCTTGGCATGACCTCAGCGAGCAATAAAGCTGTTAAGCTTTCTTTTGAGCTGTGTGCTATTTACGCTATTTGGATAGGTGTATTTTCCATACTTGAACAAACTGGTGTATCAAAGTGGTTTTCTAAAGTACTTTCGCCACTTGTAAATTTAATCTTTGGCAAAAAAAATATTTCAGAAAAAAGTAGAGCCTATATAAGCATGAGTATGTCTGCCAACATGCTTGGCATGGGTGGAGCTGCAACTCCGCTTGGAATAAAAGCCATGGAAAGCATGAACGAAGACAACGACAGCCCTGGCACAGTAACTTACCCAATGACTATGCTAATCATTGTAAGCTGTACAGTGCTTCAGTTCTTGCCTACCTCTATTATGGGGCTTATGACTTCTGCTGGCAGTAAAAACCCAGCATCTGTTATATTCCCTTCAATACTGACAAGCATCTTATCCACAACTGTCGGAGTAATATTAGTAAAACTTACTCATCACTTTTCCTCTAAACGTAAAAATAGGAGGAAAAAATAATGGCCACCTATATTATTCCCATAGTATTAATTTTACTCTTTATTTTTTGTTTTGTAAAGAATGTTAACGCCTACGACCATTTTATTACAGGTGCAAGAGGTGCTGTCGACCTTTGTATAAACACGTTCCCCTACCTTGTCGCTATCTTTATAGCCGTTGAACTTTTTAAACTTAGTGGCTTGTCTGAAATGATTGCAAACTTTATGTCACCAGCCTTCAACTTTTTAGGTATTCCGAGAGAGCTTGTAGACTTTATGGTCGTTAGACCATTCTCTGGCTCTGGCAGCATGGCAATGCTCAGTGACCTTTACGCCACTTATGGCCCAGATAGTTATATTTCAAGATGTGCAAGCGTTATAGTTAGTTCAACCGACACAGTCTTTTATATAGTTGCAGT
>CATKXA010000095.1 GCA_949840475.1 uncultured Thermoanaerobacterales bacterium
ATTTATGATGATAACAATGGTGTTTATCATGCTGCCAAGAGCAACTGTTTCATCTAAGCGTATAAACGAAGTGCTTAACGAAAAAACAAATATTGAAGACGGCGAGTTCGATAAAGAAACTGACACCAAAGGCGTCATTGAATTTAATAATGTTTCGTTCAAGTACCCAGACGCCGATGAGTATGTGCTAGAAAACATAAATATTAAAGTTCATCCCGGCGAAACAGTGGCATTCATCGGTTCAACAGGTAGCGGTAAAAGTACGCTTATAAACTTAGTACCCCGCTTTTACGACGTAACTGACGGCGAAATTTTGGTAGACGGCGTTAATATTAAGGATTATAAACTTAGCACTCTTAGAAATAAAATAGGCTACATCTCGCAAAAAGCAGTCATGTTCAGCGGCAAAGTTAAGGACAACTTAAACTTTGGCGACAGCGGGAAAGCCAAGCAAACAGACGAAGAACTGCTTGAAACTTTGAGCATCGCTTGTGCAGACGACTTTGTTCAAAATATGGAAAACGGACTTGATTCTTACATCTCTGCCGGCGGAACAAACGTGTCTGGTGGTCAAAAACAGAGGTTAAATATTGCAAGGGCTCTAGCAAAAAGACCAGAAATATTGATTTTTGACGACTCGTTCTCTGCCCTTGACTACAAAACAGACAAAAAACTAAGACGCAACTTAAGTGATAAGATTCCAAACGTTACTAGGTTGATTGTTGCCCAACGCGTTGGCACAATCATTGATGCAGACAAAATCGTTGTGCTTGATAGTGGAAATATCGTTGGAATTGGCACACATAAACAACTGCTTAAAGATTGCGAAATCTATAAAGAGATTGCTCTATCTCAATTATCTATGGAGGAACTAAATAATGACTAAACCTAATCAACATATGCCTCCTTTTGCAAAGATGCAAGGCAAGCCTAAAAATTTAAAACAAGCCTGGGGCAAACTTTTTAGATACGCAAAACCATACTACGCACCTATCAGCATTTCTATGATTTTTGCTATAATTTGCACAGCCTTAACGCTCATTGGCCCGTCTTATATTGAAGACATTACCAACTACATTTCAAGCGGGCTCTTTGGCACTATTAACATATCTGCCATATCAAAGCTGACAATTACTCTTGCCGTTATGTATTTTATAAGCTTTGTGCTAAATTATTTGGTAGGCTTTATAATGTCAACAGTCACAAGGCTGATTTCTAAGAGATTGAGAAAAGATATTTCTAGAAAAATTAACGTTCTCCCTCTAAGCTATATAGACAAAGCCAGCCACGGCGACTTGCTATCACGCATCACAAACGACATTGATACTATCTCGCAATCGCTTGATAACTCAATAATCACTATCATTTCTTCGTTGATATTGATAATCGGCTCGCTCATAATGATGTTTATTAAAAGCTGGATACTAGCACTTAGTGCGATAGGTGCAAGCATTCTCGGCTTTGTGCTTGTTAGCATAATAATGACAAGGGCTAGAAAATACTTCATCGCTCAACAAAAATCACTAGGCGAACTAAATGGTCATGTTGAAGAGGTATACGGCGGACACACAATAATCAAAGCGTATAACGCAGAAAAACAATCAACAGATAAGTTCCAAAAAATCAATGGCGAACTATATAATAGTGCTTGGAAATCTACCTTTATGGCAGGACTAATGATGCCTATTATGTCCTTTATTGGTAACCTTGGGTTCGTAGTTGTGTGCGTTGTTGGTAGTGCACTAGTTATTGGCGGACATATCGAAATAGGTGCAATTTCTGCTTTTATGCTATATATTAGATACTTCACTCAGCCTCTAACTCAGTTAGCTCAAGTGGCAACAAGCATGCAAAGTGCAGGAGCTGCAAGTGAACGCGTGTTTGAACTGCTTGACCAACCTGAGCTCGCAGACGAAAGCGATAAGAAAGAGCAACTTATAGACTGCAGAGGCGACGTTGAGTTTAAAAACGTTAAGTTCGGTTACACTAGCGATAAGGTTATTATAAATAACTTTTCTGCTAGCATCAAGGCTGGTCAAAAAGTAGCTATTGTTGGCCCAACTGGTGCAGGTAAAACAACTCTTGTTAACTTATTGATGCTTTTTTATGAGATTGACGACGGCGAGATACTAATCGACGGCATCAACACCAAAAGTCTTACTCGTGATAATATCCATAACCTTTTCTCAATGGTATTGCAAGATACTTGGATATATAACGGCTCAATCTTTGACAACGTGGTCTACAGCAAGCAAAACATAACAAAAGAACAGGTTGAAGAGGCTTGCACAGCTGTCGGACTACATCACTTCATCAAAACCCTTCCAAATGGTTACGATACAATACTTGACGATAACACCACCATTTCACAAGGTCAAAAACAGCTTTTAACAATCGCTAGAGCAATGATACAAGATAGCCCAATGCTAATTTTAGACGAGGCAACCTCATCAGTTGATACCAGACTTGAAATTCTCATACAACAGGCTATGGATAAACTAACTCAAAATAGAACTTCCTTTGTTATAGCTCATAGGCTATCAACAATTAAAAATGCCGACCTTATACTCGTTATGAAAGACGGCGACGTGATTGAAAGCGGTACTCACAAACAGCTAATAAACTTAAACTGCTTCTATGCAGACCTTTATAACAGCCAGTTCGAAGAATAATAAAAAACCACCAATTATTGGTGGTTTTTTATTTTACTCCCCTAACCATAGGGCTTTCATTCTTGTAAATTTTTATTGCTACTGCATTAATATTATACACTTTATCCCTTTTTCTTGATAGTATTCAAATTAGAGTTGGCTCTTCGCAAATTTCGACAAACCGTCAATTTAGACAACCCATATGTGCGTTTTTACTGATTAGAGTTACCTCTACCGCCGAATGTCGAACATTGTCGATAACGTAGCCACCCTCATTTAACAATAGAACCCCATTAGAGTTGCACATCGACAAAATGCGACATCACCCATTTTAAAAAAAACTTACCACTTCTCAAATTAGAGTTAATACTTTACAAAATTCGACAAAACGTCTTTTTAACATTTTTTGAATGGCATACCCCCCAAAAAAAATTAGAGTTGCATCTTAACAATCTTCGACATGTGGAATTTTAATTATTTTAAATATTTTACAAATTAAAAATTAGAGTTGCTGTTCGACAAAATATGACATGAAGCTTACAGCTAAATAATAAAAGGCTTAAGTTTTTAACTTAAGCCTTTTTTATATAGAAATTTTTATGATTAATATTAC
>CATKXA010000096.1 GCA_949840475.1 uncultured Thermoanaerobacterales bacterium
TTCCCCCTGGCGGAGCAAATAGGTTGGTTTTAACCCCAGTGACAGCAAACACTGAGTCTTCAAGCCCCTTTATTTCTTTTGCATTTGCATCATAGCCAAGCTTTGCATGCTCTTTATGATATGAACAGGGGTTTGCAAGCTCATGCCCACTTTCATATAGTTTTAATGTCAATTCCTTGTGTTCATCAACCCAAGTCTTTCCTAAAAAGAAAGTACATTTAACATCATATTGGTCTAAGATTTTAAGTATGTCTTCTAAATACTCAGTACCCCAGTAAACATTAATCATCAAGGCAACCTTGTTTGTCTTTTCGTTGCCAGCATAAATTACACCTCTATACGACTTAAAAGCTGAAACGGCTTCAGCATTTGCAAATAGTCCGCAAGCCACAATAGTAACTAAAATAACCGCCATCAAACAAAAGTTAATAATGCCATGAACAACAAACCCCTTTGTCGATAGTTTGCTCTTTAATTTGCTAAACATGTTTTTGATTTTCATACCAGCCTCCTAAGCCTCAATTCATTATATGTTGTAGCTACGTGGCAAATAACTAACGAGATAATTTTTGTGTAAATCATAAAAGTTTCAATTAATATTAACCCTACAAAAAAACGCAAAAACTGGCAATTATTAAATAAAATATCTTAAAATTTATTGAATAAACAAAAAAAAGAGGCAAACTGCCTCTTTTTTAAAAAAAATAAATTATAGCTTTTTAATAAGTTTTAAATCTACTCTACCGCGTTCGTCAATTTTGATAACTTCAACTTCAACACGATCGCCAATGTTAACAACATCTTCAACTCTTTCAACACGTTTAGATGAAAGTTTAGAAATATGAATCATTCCGTCAACAGATGGAGTTAACTCAACAAATGCACCAAATTGCATAACTTTAACAACTGTGCCTTTGTATCTCTCGCCAATTTCTGGTTCAAATACAATGCCGAGAATAATCTCTTTTGCTTTTAAAGTTTGCTCATAGTCAGAAGATGCAATCATAACCTTTCCGTCATCTTCAATATCTATCTTAACGCCTGTTTCGTCGATAATTTTATTGATAGTTTTACCGCCAGAACCAATAACCTCGCCAATTTTATCTGGAGAAATATTGAAAGATATAATTTTAGGAGCATACTTATTCATTTGCTCTCTTGGCTTATCAATGCACGCGAGCATTTTCTTCATGATATCCATTCTACCTTGTTTAGCTTGTGCTAATGCAGTAGTTAAAATTGCCTCGTCAATACCTTTGATTTTGATATCCATTTGGATAGCAGTAATACCTTCAGAAGTACCGGCGACTTTAAAGTCCATATCGCCATAGAAGTCTTCAGCACCTTGAATATCAGTAAGAACTACAACCTTGCCGCTCTTTTCGTCTTTAATAAGACCCATTGCAACGCCTGAAACTGGAGCTTTAATAGGAACACCAGCATCCATAAGTGACATTGTTGAAGAGCATACACTTGCCATTGATGAAGAACCATTAGATGACAATACTTCACTAACAAGTCTTAAAGCATAAGGGAAATCTGCCTCGCTTGGGATAACTGGCTCTAAAGCACGCTCAGCTAAAGCACCGTGACCAATCTCTCTACGACCTGGAGATTTTAAAGGCTTAGCTTCGCCTGTTGCATAACCAGGCATGTTGTAATGATGAATATATCTTTTATATTCGTCGTTATCAAGACCTTCAAGTCTTTGAACCTCGCTGATAGTTCCAAGAGTTAAGCAGTTAAGAACTTGTGTTTGACCACGAGTAAATACACTTGAGCCATGAACTCTTGGCAAGATACCTGCCTCACACCAAATTGGTCTAACTTCTGTTAGTTTTCTTCCGTCTGGACGAATACCTTTTTCGATAATCATTTGACGAACCTTTTCTTTTTTCATCTTATAAAGAACATCATTGATTTCGTTTTCTCTTCCTTCAAATTGCTCTTTAAAGTGCTCTTTAACTTCTTTTTCTAAAGCGTCAGTTTTGTCGCTACGTTCTTGACGGTCTTTAGTAATTGCAAGCACTTTATCAAAAGGCTTATCTGCAAAGTCACGAACAGCTTTATTTAAGTCGTCGCCAACAGTAAATAATTCAATATCCTTTTTAGGCTTACCAACTTCTTTTTGGATTTTTTCGATGAATGCAACAATCTTTTTAATCTCTTTATGACCAAACAAAATAGCATCAAGCATTTGTTTTTCAGTAAGTTCGTTAGCACCAGCTTCTACCATCATGATAGCATCTTTAGTACCAGACACTGTTAAATGAAGATCGCTTTTGGCACTCTCTTCTACTGTTGGGTTGATAACATATTTACCGTCAACCATTCCAACAACAACAGAGCCTGTTGGTCCTGCAAATGGAATATCTGAAATGCTGAGTGCAACAGATGAACCAATCATAGCGAGTACCTCTGGTGGACGATCAGGGTCTACTGATAATGCAGTAGCAACAACTGTTACATCATTATAAAATCCCTTTGGAAAAAGTGGACGAATTGGGCGGTCAATAAGACGTGACACTAAAATTGCCTTGTCGCTAGAACGACCCTCTCGCTTTTTAAATCCACCTGGGATTTTACCAACTGAATACATTTTTTCTTCAAAGTCAACGCTTAATGGGAAAAAGTCCAGTCCCTCACGTGGCTTAGCACTCATTGTTGTGTTAACCATAACAATAGTTTCGCCAGATTTAACTAGGCATGAGCCATTAGCAAATTCTGCGTATTTGCCTAGCTCGATTGTAAGGTCTTTACCTGCGACCTCTGTTTTAAAAATTTTACCTTCCATAATTTCCCCCTTACCTTAAAAATTAAGAGGCAGAAAAAATCCGCCCCTTAAAATTATT
>CATKXA010000097.1 GCA_949840475.1 uncultured Thermoanaerobacterales bacterium
AGAGTATTCAGGTGCTATAATGGATTTATGCATAAACAAACGCGGAACATTTATTGACATGCAGTACTTAGAACAAAAGCGTGTTAAGCTTGTTTATGACATGCCACTAGGCGAAGTGGTCTACGACTTTTTTGATAAACTTAAAAGTGTTTCGCATGGCTATGCTAGCCTTGACTATGAAATAAGTGGATATAAAGAAAGCGATATGGTTAAACTAGATATGCTACTTAATGGCGAGGTTTGCGACGCACTAAGCTTAATAGTTCATAAAAGTAAGGCTTACGAAAGAGGCAGGGCTATTGCAGAAAAACTTAAAGACGTTGTGCCAAGGCAACTATTTGAAATACCAATTCAAGCAAGCATTGGGAACAAGGTCATTGCAAGGGAAACTGTTAGAGCTTTAAGAAAAGACGTTATAGCTAAGTGTTATGGAGGAGATATTTCTCGTAAACGTAAGCTACTTGAAAAGCAAAAAGAGGGTAAAAAACGTATGCGTAAGCTTGGCTCAGTTGAACTTCCAAGCGAAGCATTTATGAGCATTTTAAAGATTGATTAGTACAAAAGTGAAAGGGTAAGGAGGCAAAAATGAAGAGTGATATAAGTTTGTATGTACATATTCCGTTTTGTAATTCTAAGTGTAATTATTGTAGCTTTATTTCTAAAGTAGGCAATGATGCTGAGAAATTTAAGTACATGGAAAGCTTAAAAAAGGAAATTACGCTTAGAGGCAAAGAGTATAGTAACTTTTACAGAGTTAAAACTATCTATATTGGTGGCGGTACTCCGTCTTGTATGCCAAGGGGTGTGATTAAAGATTTATTATCTCATATTTATAAATGCTTCACGGTGTACAACAGTGCTGAAATCACTATGGAGCTTAATCCAAACGCTGTCGACCAGGCAAAAATCACAGAGTATGTACTATCTGGTGTCAATCGCTTTAGTATTGGATTGCAATGTTCTAATGCAAAAGTTTTAGAAAAAATGGGCAGAACACATACCGTTTCTGACTTTGATAACACAATAGAAATGATTAGAAATCAAGGTATCAGCAACATCAATGCTGACATTATGCTTGGTTACCCTGGTCAAAACATAAAAATTATAACAGAAACACTAAAGCATTTAATAGACTTAAATATTCCTCATATTTCATCTTATATGTTGTCTGTTGAAGAAGGTACGCCATTGCAACTTATGGTTGATAAAGGCGTTAAATATCTTCCAACTGAGAAAGAGATTGTTAAAATGTATCAAACCGTTGTTGCCACGCTAGAAAAAGCTGGTTACAATAGATACGAAATATCTAACTTTGCAAAACCAAGCTTTATGTGTAAACATAACCTAGTGTATTGGAATAGACAAGAATATTTAGGCTTTGGCGTTGCTGCACACTCATATGTAGCAAATGTGAGGTTTGCAAACACTGAAAGCACTCTTAACTATATAGACTGCATTGAAACCAAAGGCAAACCACCAGTGGCAAGTGCAAGTGAGCTTACAAAAAAAGAGAAAAAAGAAGAGTTTATTATGCTATCGCTCAGAACATCGGCTGGGCTTGACACGGCTTTATATCAAAAAGAATTTGGTGGCAACTTTTTAGCTGAACATAAAGATGCTCTAGCAAACTTTATAAAACTAGGCTTGCTTGTAATAGACAAGGCAGGCAACGTTAAAGCAACTAATAGTGGATTTTTGGTGCTTAATAAAATAATACTTGAGCTAGCTTAAAGGCACATTTCATATCTATAGTTTTGTCAACTTCAAAACTTTCAGACTGGGGGATATTTGAATATACCCCGTGCCTGGAAGTTTTTTATTTTCTTGCTCTAGATATAAGCATTTAGCAAACAAAAAACTTTTTAAAAAACAAAAAATATTATAAAAGTTGTCAGCAACACTTGACTTTTGTGTTTTAGCAGTGTTAAACTCCTAATTGTTAGCACTCCTTGCATATGTTTGCTAAAATAATGTATAAAAGTCAGATTTCATAACATAATATAAATGTGAGAGGAAATATGAATTTAAGCGAAAGAAAGAAAAAAATATTAAGTGCGGTAATAGATGAGAGCATCAAGACTGCTGAGCCAGTATCTAGTAAAGACGTTCAGGAAAAGTATATGAGTGAAGTTTCGCCTGCAACAATTAGAAATGAGCTAATGGCGTTAGAAGAGATGGGTTATTTGTTTCAGCCTCACACCTCTGCAGGAAGAATTCCAACGGCTGAAGGCTATAGAATGTATGTTGACGAACTTATGCCTGAAAAAAGGCTCAACAAAAAAGAGCTTGCTGCTATTTCAAATACTTTTGAGCATAAGTTATCAAGTTTAGATACACTTTTGCAAAGCGTTGCAAAAACACTAAGTGATGCAACAAACTATGCATCAGTGGTGTGTTTTGGTATAACAGCAAATGCTATAATAGAAAATGTGATGCTTTTAAAACTCACAAAGTCGCATACATTAGTTGTTTTAGTTACTGACCTTGGAATTATCAAGGAAGAAACAACAACAATCAACGCTAGTGAAGAGGATCTAAAGACTGCAACAGAGATTTTAAACAACGTGTTTAAAGGGAAGAAACTTGAAGAGATAGAAAACTCAAAGCATTTACTTAGAAATGAGGTGCTAAAGTTCAGAGAGATTTTTGATATCATTATAAAAATAATTAATGAAAGAGAAAACGACTATTCAAAAAACATGGCAGTGTCTGGCAAAGATAAGTTACTTAATTATCCAGAGTATCAAGATATTGAAAAACTAAAAAGCACTTTAAAGGTGCTTGATAAAAAGGACGTGCTGTATCCGTTG
>CATKXA010000098.1 GCA_949840475.1 uncultured Thermoanaerobacterales bacterium
GGACTTTAAAAATGTTCAGATATTTAAGCTTGAACAGAACTATAGGTCTACTAAAAAAATCCTTGAAACAGCCAATTCTTTAATAAAACATAATCAAGCAAGGATTGAAAAAAAACTCTGGACAAACAATGACGATGGTACCAAGGTTGAATATAAAACAACTTATAACGAAACAGAGGAAGCTGAATACGTTGCATCAACTATAAAAAATTTAGTCGACTATTACGGCTATAAATATAGTGACTTTGCCGTGCTTATGCGAGTAAACTCATTGTCACGTGTCGTCGAAGAAAAGTTTTTAACTTATGGTATCGCATATAAGCTATATGGTGGTTTTAAATTCTTTGAGCGTAAAGAGATAAAGGATATTATTGCATATTTAAGACTTATGCACAACGAAAAGGACGACGAAGCAACTAGACGTATGCTTTCTTTTCCTAAAAAAGGTATTGGGGATTCAACAATCTCACAAATTTTAGTTACGGCACTTGATAATAATGTAAGTATGTACCAAGCAATTATGCAAGGTTTGGTTATTGGCAAGGCAAGCAAAAAGCTTGAAGATGTTAAGCAGACTATGCAACATCTTAAAGAGAAATCAGAGCAAATGCCACTTTATGAGTTTGTAGAATACTTAATAGAATATGTAGACTTCAAAGGAGCTCTCGCAGGCAAGACTGAAGAAGATACAAACAAGCAAATGAACGTAGACGATTTCTTGTTATCTGTTAAGCAGTACTCTGAAGACAATACCACGGCAACGCTTGAAGACTACTTGCAATCAATCACACTTTTACGTGATATTGACAGCTTAGACCAAAGCGAAGACTTTGCCAGCATAATAACTGTGCACGCAGCAAAAGGTCTTGAATTTAAATGTGTGTTCATCATTGGTCTTAATGATGGACTGTTCCCATTGTCAAGAGCAATTAACTCAAGCGACATGAATGACCTCGAAGAAGAGAGGAGGCTCATGTACGTTGCTATAACTAGAGCAAAAGAAAGGCTGTATTTATCAAGAGCTAAAACTCGATTCAGCTTTGAAACCAAACGCACCGAGTACACTATTGAATCACGCTTTTTAAGAGAATCTAACATTGCGGTTAACAATGTATCAAGCTATAGCGATAGTACTTACAATAAATTTGGCTCTACAAAAATCAATATTGACGTTAGTGGCGATAGCATTGGCAAAGACCATTCAGTTAAAGTTAAGCCAACAAAAGACTACTCTTTATATAAACGTGGCACAAGAGTCAAGCACCCGCACTTTGGAGAAGGAGTTGTAACATTAGAAGTAACAGACTTTTCTGCGGGCTTTGTAACAGTTAAGTTTGACATTGTAGGAATTAAGACTCTATCGCTCAAATATGCAGACCTACAAATAATATAAAAACGCAAAATTGTATTCAAATAGCATAAAAATATATATAAAACATCAAAAATTTGTCAATATTTAATAAAAGAGGGGCAAAACATGAACGACCTAGAAACTGTAAAAAACAAGATGATAAAGCTGTCTGAAGCCATTAATAAAGCCAGCTACGATTATTATGTTTTAGACAATCCGAGCATATCGGACAAGGAGTGGGACAAGCTATACGACGAGCTTTTAAAGCTCGAAAAAGAGTATGACTTAGTTTTACCAAACTCTCCAAGTAACAAGGTTGGAGGAACCCCTCTTGACAAGTTTGAAAAAGTTTTGCATACAAAAAGACTTATGAGTCTAGACAAAGCTCAAAGCTTTGAAGAAATTGAAGAGTGGCAAGAGAGAAACCAAAAGCTAATGGACTTTAAGCCAGAGTTTTCTGTTGAGCATAAGTTTGACGGCTTGTCACTTGCTTTAACCTATGAAAATGGTCAGCTTACTATTGCAGCAACAAGGGGCAACGGGGAGATTGGCGAGAATGTTACAAGCGGGGTTAAAACAATAAGAACAGTGCCTTTAACTATTAAATTTAAAGGCAAGGTCATTATTCAGGGCGAAGGAATAATGAAGCTTAGTGAGCTTAACAAATACAACAAAACTGCAACAGAAAAACTTAAGAACGCACGTAACGCGGCGGCGGGTGCTATTCGAAATTTGGACCCTAAAGTTACAAAATCTCGAAACCTTGATTTCTTTGCTTACAATATAAATTATATTGAAGGCATGAACTTTGCCACACAAAGTGAAGAGCATGACTTTTTGATTGAAAATGGCTTTTTAACCGACCCGATGTTTGAAATTGTGGACAGCTTGGATGCGATAAAAAGCATTATTAAAAAAGTTGATAAAGAAAAAAGTGCCTATGACTATTTAATTGACGGCATGGTCATAAAAATAAATAATCTTGCAGTTAGAAATGAACTTGGCGAAACATTGAAGTTCCCAAGAGGTATGATTGCATACAAGTTTGAAGCTCTTGAAACCACAACAACGCTTGTTGACGTTGTTTGGCAAGTGGGAAGAACTGGGAAGGTAACACCTGTCGGCATTTTAGAGCCTATTGAACTCGCAGGAGTAACTGTTTCAAGAGCGACTTTAAACAACTATAGTGATATTATTCGCAAAAACGTCAAAATAGGTGCAAGCGTGTTTATTCGTAGAAGCAATGAGGTTATTCCTGAAATTTTAGGCATTGCAAAAGACGATGAACATTCAAAGCCAATAGTAAAACCTACTATTTGTCCGTCATGTTCACATGCTTTAACACAAGAAAATATTGAACTTATTTGTGAAAATCATCAAGATTGCCCTAGCCAGATTATT
>CATKXA010000099.1 GCA_949840475.1 uncultured Thermoanaerobacterales bacterium
AAAAAGAACAGCAGCCAAGTGAAGAAGAGAACTATGAGGGCATGAGCGAGCAAGAAATTGCTATTGCTAAGGAAAGAAAGAAAAAACTCGAAGCTCTAAAAGAAAAGTTCAATTCTAAAGAAAGTGACGAGCCAGGCGATGTTGGCGACTATAAAAAGTCTTTAGACTTCTCGCAAAATACGAGCATTAAAAGATTTAAAGTTAAGCCACCTAAAAAACCTTTCATTATAATTGGTGCAATGCTATCTATTTTAGCAGTCGTTGCTGGACTTATCTCTTATTTTATACTAAACAAACCACCTGAGCCAATAGTACTTAGCTCTATTAGTCTTTCTCAATCAACAACTTATCAGTATGTGGGAGAAGATGTGGATTATAGAGGCTTGTATTTGACATGCACCTATTCAAATGGTCAACAATCAAAAATTGATTTAGATGCGTCCTTCGTTTCAAATACAAGTTCAAACATTAAAAATGGTAAGATATTATCATATGCAGTTAACACTTTTGTTGAATTTACCTATAGTGGCAAAACAGCTAAATTAACGATTAGTTTAACTGAGATAATTATTAGTGAAATCAAAGCCAGCGTCTTTAAAGAAAACTTTGAAAAAGGCTCTACGCTCGAGTTCAACCAGCTACTTATTTTGGCAACAACCAACCAAGGCACTCAAAAAATTGATGCAGCCAAAGTAGACGTTATGGTAGACACACTTGCTTTATCGAAAACTGCTGACGGGTTTGTGTTACCTGTATCGAAATCAGGTGCGACCACGCTAGTTATTTCTTATTCGTATAAGGGAAGGACTTTCCAAACATCAGTGGTTATCAACATAATTTAAAATCTCTAAAACAATTTAGAGCTTTTTATTTTGCTGTAATTTTTGCATAATCCTTTATGATAGAGAATATTCTTTACTAATGTAGATTTTGTAGAGTTGTAAGTTACATAATTCTACAATAATTGCCCTTATTCTTAACATTTTCTACTTCATTGTTTAGGGTAATTATATAATTTATTATAAAATAGGAGTGTTGCAAAACGATGAAAATTTCATGTTTTTCAATCAAGCCTGTAAAGGTGTTTGTATCTTTACTTTTGGTATGTGTTACATTAGGATTTATGCTTTCTGTCACAAGTGCTCAAACCGTATTCTTTGGCTATGCTCAAAGAAAAGTCCCAATCTATAGTGTTAGTACATCTGAAAAGAAGGTGGCATTAACATTTGACGCGGCTTGGGGTGCGGATAAAACAAGTAAAATTGTTGAAATTCTTAAAGAGAATAATGTTGGTGGTACCTTCTTTTTAGTTGGTTTTTGGAGTGAAAAATACGCTGATAAAATTAAAGAAATAGACGAGGCCGGTCTAGACATTGGCACTCACTCTAATACACATCCTAAAATGAGTACACTATCTAGTTCTCAAATGGAAAGTGAGCTTGAAATAAGTTCTAATCTAATCACTAATGTCACTGGTAAAAAGGTAAGATTTTTCAGACCACCATATGGCGATTATAATGATGAACTTATTGTAACAGCAGACAAGCTTGGCCTTCAAACCATTCAATGGAGTGTTGACTCTCTTGACTGGAAAGGTTTATCTTGCGACCAAATGATGACACGTATAAAAGCGGGAGTGCACAACGGTGCAATAATTTTGTTCCATAACAACTCATACCATATAGTTGATTCTCTGACTCATATTATTAATTATTTAAGATCAGAAGGGTATAGCATGGTTAAACTTAGTGACTTAGTTTATGAGAATAATTACACCATTGACAACAATGGATTACAAAAACTTAATTAGAAATATAAAGGGGAAAATCAATGATTAACGACTATGAAAAGAATAATCAGGTTATACTAAAGGGAACTTGTGCGAGTCAGCCAGTATTTTCACACAGCGTAATGGGCGAAGGTTTTTATGAATTCACATTTGCTGTGCCAAGACTTTCAAACGAAATAGACTATTTACCTATAACTATTTCTGAAAGACTAATACCTCAAATCAAAAAACTAAATAAAGAGTTTGGCATACTAGGACAACTACGAAGCTATAATAAACTTGAAAATAATAGAAGTAGATTGCTTCTTACAGTTTTTGCAAGAGAAATAGTACCTGCTGACACTATTTCAGACTCAAACAGAATAACTTTAACAGGTTATGTTTGTAAAGAGCCTATATATAGAACAACGCCTTTTGGTAGAGAAATAACTGATATCTTGGTAGCAGTTAATCGTGCCTATAATAAATCAGACTATCTTCCATGTATAGCTTGGGGCAGAAATGCTCGCTATGCTGGCGATCTTGCTGTTAGTGAAAAGATTGATATTGTTGGAAGAATACAAAGCAGACAATATCAAAAGAAAATGGACGGGGACAATGTTGTTACAAAAACCGCCTATGAGGTTTCTATTTCACTAATATCTAGTAGCTGTGAAGAAGATGAAATTGTGGAAAATAATGAAACAGCTGAGTATCAAAGCTTTAATGAAGTAGAAGAAGATTTTGTTACAAATAAAACAGCTAACATTAACTAAAATAAAAACGCTAGAGGCTTCCTCAAGCGTTTTTTAATTTAATCTTTAAATATCATGCTTTTATACTCTTCAATGGTCTTAAATTTGTCTTTATCGTCCTTACTCATAATTGTTATATAGATATTTGAATTTTTATCAAATGTTTTATCAATAACAGCTTTTATTGACTCTGGAGTAACGGCCTT
>CATKXA010000100.1 GCA_949840475.1 uncultured Thermoanaerobacterales bacterium
AGCCCTTCATTTCTTCCCTGCAATTATACCCCCCCCCCCGTTTGTGTCAAATGTTTTACGCTCTTATAGGGTACTTATTTGCTTTCTTTGCATGCTTTAATTTTCCATACATTTTTATTTCTTTATTTTTATATTTATTCTTCAATAACTTTATCGTTCATCATTTTATAGTTTACTCGTTTTACAAAATCGGGCTTAGTTGACGTCATTGTGCTAGGCTCATAAAAAAAATCCACGCACGATTTCTTTTCCCTTAATCGGGCTTAGTTTGTATCTAGAACTAGGCAACAAAAAAATTCCAGGCACGGGCTATATTTACATATTGCCCTGTCTGGAATTTTTGTAGTTAACGACGTTATAGATATGAAATAAGCCCGATTAAAGTCTTGAGATTACATGTGCAGGACACACCCCCACACACTTATAACACTCAATGCACTTAGTGTGGTCAATGACTGGAACGTTATCAACGATTTTGATTGCATTGACTGGACAAATGCCTATACATTTTCCGCAATGAAAACAACCAACCTCGCATTTTTTATTTATAGCTGGGTCTGCCGACTGATTATTGCACACAACGCCAACAGAAAGCTCAAGAGGTTTCATCTCTATTAAGTTATTGGGGCATGTGCCAATACAAGCACCGCAACCAGTACACCTACTTCTAACGACCTCTGCGGTACCACGTTTATTAATTTTTATAGCTCCATACTTGCATGCTTTCATGCAATCGCCACAGCCAAGGCAAGCGTATTTACAGGCCTTTGGTCCAGAGTGCAAAGTTTCCTCAATGGCACAAGACCTAGCCCCAGTGTAGTTATATCTATCAACAGCCTTACAACCACCCTTACATTTTACAAAAGCGACAACTTTACTAGACTGGTCATAAGTAGGTTTAAAATGCTCTTTTATTTTTTGAGCACTTTCTGGTCTAATTAGCTTACAAGAGTTTGGTTCTTTGCTTCCATCTGTAACCTTTTTGGCAAACATTTCGCAAGTCTTTTCTCCGCACATTCCGCAATCTACGCCAGGAAGCAGTTTTCTAACATAATCTTGGTCAAGTGAAAGTCCACGTTTTTTATGAGCAATATAGCTAGATAAAATAACAATGCCAACAGACACGAGCAAAAGACCAATAATTAAAAGTATTGTATAAAGTGTAGTCATATTACCTCCTAAAAGAACATGCTAACAGCGTAAACTATCATGCTAATGATACTCAAAACGATCAACGACAACGGAATGTTTCTAGCTGGTTTTAAAACTCTTGTGTTATCCACTTTTTCATACAATGGATACATAACTAGCTGAATAATCAAGAATCCAACACAGAACATTGACAATTCAAACATTGTAAGCATGAAGGTTTGTTCATAGTTTACAACTAAAATAGTTGCAAGTGTTACAGCTGTTTGTATTGGTAGCCCGTAACTTTTTTCATAAACATAGTACTGCTCTTTAAAACCAAGCCTAATAACACCTCTTGCAGCAAAGGAAAGCGAAATAGCAAACAACATTGCAATGAATGCTCTAAGGTCCTCAACATTTAGAGGTTTTAAAATATAATTATTCACGAGCCAAGTTGCAAGCCCGCTCATAATTATAGTGACAATTATTGCAAGAGTAGTAACTACCATATACAAAAAGCTACGTTTTTCTGATTGCAAACTCACAGCACCAGCACCAAGCATTGCAACAATATTAGATAACAAAATGGCGGAAATGGCTAAAATTTGGAATTGATTCATTACTTATCCCCTCCATTTTTTTGTTTTCTTTGCTCTTGGCTTTTGATCTCGCGAATTTGAATTTTGTATTTTTCTACAAGCATGTCAAACTTACGAGTATTTTTTAAATAAGTTCTTCTAACAATATTGAACAATATTGCAAGTACTGCAATCAGCATAAAAATACCAAATGGCATTGTGAAAAACCACATTCCATTAAATCCCAACGAAACACCTGCAATTTGGCCATAGCCAAATATCTCAACTAGCACGCCAAGCACTGTAAGCATCAATGTAAAGCCAAGACTAATTAGCAAAGCTTCTGTGAAAAACTGCTTAACAGTCAACGCGTCTTCAAAATAAATAGGAACAATGGCAAGGAGCATACTAACAACGACTGCCATATCAATAACATCAGCTATAAGTGCCACTTCTTTGACATCAATGAACCTTAGCACTACTTTAAAAATAACAACTATTGCAGCACTAATCATTGAAAATATTAAAAACCTGACGTGTTTATCTGCAATTTTTTCTATCATTGAAACAATACTTACCCCTATAAGCAAGCACACAACAACCACAGCAGCGAACAACAATGCAGTAAATAGCGAGTGGACATAAGCGACCAAGCAACAACAAGCAAGGGCAATCAAATAAACTGAGTTTACAGGACTTTTTCTATCCATACTATGCCCTCCTCGTAACACCGATAGGACGCGGTGCAAAGATTTTATCAAGCAATGGCGAAATTAAGTTAGCCATTAAAAGTGCCACAAAAACTGATGTTTCGCCTAGCACAAAGAACACTCTAAACAAGCCAGCAAACAAGCCAAAAAGTAAACCATAAACAAGCTTTCCCCAAATAGTATGCGGAGAAGACACAGGGTCTGTGAGCATAAACACAGTAGCAAACAAGAAACTACCAGTAAACATGAA
>CATKXA010000101.1 GCA_949840475.1 uncultured Thermoanaerobacterales bacterium
GGAGATTAGTTTGGAGGCTTTAGATTTTAGTAAAATTGTTAATGTAATTAAGAGTAATGAAAGCTTTTCTATATATTCTCACATGAGAACAGATATAGATGCGGTTGCTTCTTCTCTGGCATTAAAAAGAGCACTTGAAAACATGGGCAAAACTGCACATGTTTTTATTGATTCTATCATGCCTGAAAATTCTAAAGGGTTGAAGGGCATAGAGAAGATAAATAATCAGAAGCAAACAAATTATGACGTTTGTATTGTTCTTGATTGCCCAGACAAGTCAAGGCTTGCAAGACTTAAATTTAAGTTTTTTAAAAACACAAAAACTAGCATTCAAATAGACCACCACCAAGGCAATAATATGTTTTGTAGGCATAATTATGTTGATACCAATGCTAGTTCAACTTGTGAGATAATATTTGAGCTTTTAAATGAGCTAAATGCCGAGTTTGACACTGATATTTATAAGCTACTACTCAGCGGTATTTTGACTGACACTGGGGGGCTAAAATATAATACAAGTGCAAAGACTTTAAACATTGCGTCTAATATTATAAGTAGCTCAAAGCTACCAATGGAAGAAATATCATATCCATTAACTGAAATAGGAAAAACAACCTTCAATATCAAAAAACGTGCTTACGAAGTTATTGAAACTTATTATGACGATAAAGTAGCTATAATATGTTTGAATAAGGACGACTTTGCTCGTGCTAATGCAACGCTTGCAAATACAGATAGTTTGGTGTCAATTGCAACCGAGCTTGAAAGTGTAAAGATAACAGCACTTATGAGCGAGCCAAGTGACGAGCCTGGTACTTTTTATGTTTCGCTTAGAAGCAAAGACTGCTACGTGGTAAGAAATGTTGCTGCGGTGTTTGGAGGCGGTGGTCATGAGCGTGCATCAGGATGCAGAATTTTTGGGCCCGCTGATGAGGTTAAAAAACAGCTTTTAAACGCAATAAAGCAAGAGATAGATAGATGCGGAGGTGCTTAATTTATGCTAGGCTTTTACAATGTTATTAAGCCAACAGGAATGAACTCGAGCACAGTGGTTTCTATTGTTAAAAGAGCGTCGCAACAAAAAGCTGGGCATCTGGGGACTCTTGACCCAATGGCGAGCGGAGTGTTGCCAATAGCTGTTGGTAAGGCTACACGCTTTTTTGATTACTTCCTAAAAAAAGAAAAAGAGTATATTGCGTTAGCCAAGTTTGGAGTACTGACTGATACTCTAGATAGCGACGGCAAAATTCTTGCAACAGATAATAAAGATATTACCATAGGCGATATTCAAAGTGTGCTTCATGAGTTTAAAGAATATGACCAAGTGCCACCAATGTATAGTAGAAAATCTGTTGATGGGGTTAGAGCATATGAAGCTGCACGAAAAAATATTGATATAAAGCTTGCATCTAAAAAAGTGCAAATTAGTGGCTTAAAAGCTGAAAAAAGCTTTAAAAACAATGTTTTTAAGCTAAAAATAAACTGTGTTGCTGGAACTTATGTACGTTCACTTGTTAGAGATATAGCGGAAAAACTTGGAACAATAGCTATTGCACCGCTAATAATTAGAACGCGAAGCGGACCTTTTAATATTGATAATTCATGCACCATAGAAGAGATAAAAAATGGTACAGCTAAACTAATAAAAATAAATGAGGTGCTAAACCTTAAGGAAGTGCGTCTAGACTATAATCAGGCTAAAACTCTGATTGATGGAAAGACTTTAAATATCGACCTAGTAAACGGTCAGTATTTGGCCTTCTATAATGGCAGTGAGTTTTCAGTGATTGAGGTATTAGAGAATTTGGCTAAGAACAAAATATATTTATATAGTGAGGAAAACTTATGATAAGCTTTGGTCCGTCTGGATTTTGTAATAGATTTTTAGAGCTTAATAAAAAAACTGAGCAAATGCCTAAATGGCTTGTTGAGCATAACCTTGATGCATATGAATATGCTTTTAATAGAGGGGTCCATATAAGCGATAATGAGGCAAAAAAGCTTTGCAAACTGTTCACAGAAGCTGGTATAAAGCTTAGCGTGCATGGTCCATATTATATAAATTTTGCCAATCCTGATGATATGATGGCAGAAAAGTCTAAGGGCTACATAATTTCAAGCTTGCAAAAAATGAGGCTTATGGGTGCAAAAAGGCTAGTGTATCATCCAGGGTCGCTCACTAAAAATACCAGAGAGGTTGCGTTTAATCTAATAATGAAGCGAACTCAGGAATTAATAGAGCTTCTTGATGAATACGGGTTTACAGATATGGAAATTTGCCCTGAAACAATGGGTAAGCATGGGCAAGTTGGAACTGTTGAAGAGGTCGCAAAACTATGTGCGTTAGACAAGCGAATTATTCCAACACTTGACTTTGGGCATATCAATTCATTTACGCTTGGTGGTCTAAAAACCAAGCAGGATTTTATAAATGTTTTCAAAACGCTAGAAAAATATATTGGTGACAGATATAAACACGTTCATATCCATTTTTCAAAGATAATGTATGGACCAAAAGGCGAGCTTAAGCATTTAAACTTTG
>CATKXA010000102.1 GCA_949840475.1 uncultured Thermoanaerobacterales bacterium
GCAAACACAAGTGCAATATAATCATTACCAAAGCCAGCATCAATGGCTTTGATTATTTTATTTTTATACACATCTCCACCAAGTTCTATCGTCTTATTTGAGAGTGCATCAAAAATATAGTAGTTTATTTTGTAATATAGAGTATCCGAGTTATTTAAAGTCGACTTAATGTCGTAATCACTAGAAGAGTTTACACTTGTTGTTTTTTCAATCAAAAACTTATGCTCGTTTAAAGCGAACACACGATTATATTCAGTAAGAAAATAAGTGTTTGTGTTTAAACTGCTAGAAATATTGCTAGTGAAAGATAATTGCCCTTGGTTAGCGAGCTCTAGCACCTTAGACATATCATTGAGCCTATAAATAACAGTCGAATCAGCACTAACAACACTTGCATAACCATTAAACATCGAAATGTCTATAATGTCATTGTCAGCAGTCAAGATAACTTCAGCAGAAGAAACATCAACAATAAAAGCCCTCACGCTACTATCAAGCGAACTATTATCAAAATACTCAAACTTAACTGTGCTTTGGGCCTTTACAAGCAAGTAGCCTTCTTTATATAAAATGTTCGCCCCACTTTCATTGCAAAGCAAAAGATTATTAATAGCATCAAGAATTTTAAACTCAGTGCCATCTTTTGCCAATATAATATTGCCTACTACTCCAGCAATCTCTTGAAACTCTGGAAAAAGTGCCAAGTCTATGTATGCCTTTTTGTCTAAGCTATAAACCTCATAACCAACATCTTGGCTATAAGAAACTACCAAATTGTCTGAATAATATACAACATTGTTTTTATTGAAGTCACTAGGCAAAGCATTGATATCAAGTTCCTTTATATCTGGCTTTTTGCTACCGAGGTTAATCGCCTCCCCAAAAGCACGTTGCATACGTGAAAGAAATGGAGAACTTGGGTCATTAACAATAAAATAAACACCAATAGAAATACCTGCAAGCATAATCGCAAGAAACAAGCTAAGAATTACAGCTTTAATTATCTTCTTTTGTTTTATTGTTACCATAACAGCTCCACTATATATATTTATATATAGAGTATAACAAATAAATAAAAATAATCCAAACTAATTCAAACATTGTTTATTATTTTTAAAAATTTATAAAACCCGCAAACATATCGACGTGCTTAGGAGCAGATTAAACAAATAAACAATTTATCATTATAGCAAGAAGATTCAATAAATAGTTCACAAACAAAATTAAACATGAGTTTGAAAGCAAAGATAAACTTAGCAAAACTAAGACCACATAGCATCAAAAATAAAAATAATTTTAAGCTAACAAGTAGCGAATTTTAGTAAATAGCACCAAACCAACAAGGTGCATTAAAACAATATTTTTCACGCCAAATCGCGGTTTTTACATATATTTTACACTAAATTGCACGCATTTTGCGTTTTATATTTTGCAAACTTTTAGCAACCTTGCCACAACAACAAAGTTTAAATATCAAGAACAACATACACACAAAGCCTAAAAAGGGATACAAATATTCAATGATAGATGAAAATCCAACAAAGCTTAAGACAAACGCCAAACATAAACAAACAAAGATTGACAAACTCTGACCAACACGTGCTCTTATCAAATTAGACGCCCCATAACAAGTAGATAATAGCGTAGTTAGAATGCCGAGCATCAATACTATATAATAAACTGAGCCTAGAAAGTTACTCCCTCTAAAAGCAATATTAAGCATTACCATATCACTGCCAAGCATGTCCCCACCAAAGAGCAAAATAGACAACCCAACCAAGCAAAGTGAAAGAGTTAAAAACAATCCAATAGCAAAACTTAAGCCAAATTTTTGTCTTTTACTTTTAATACCTTTTGCGAGCTCCGCAATCAATGGATATACTGTTAGCATGTTCATTCCAACATAAAGAACAGGCATCACAAAACTCATAAATGTCACAGCATCAGGAGTAAAGCTGGTGCCACCAACAAATTTTAAGTTAAACAACATAACAACTATTAGTAATACCAAAAGCAAGAACGACAACAAAGTATTAATACTAAACACACTGCCAAACCAACGCAAGTATAAAAAACTTATAAAGAGCACTGCCACTTTTGCACAGAGATTTAGAAAACCAAGTATACCCACCTCACCCAAAAGCGACGAAATACCAGCAAACATAGCAGAACAAATAGCAAGCTGGCAAACAAATAATACCACGTTAAAAATTTTGTCTAGAAAATAAATTTTGCTATTTTCGCTGTTTTTTACTACAAATTTAACAGAATTTGGCGTCAAATTGCGTTTTTTGTTTAAGCAGATTTTGTCTGATGTGTGATTTTCACGAGCTTCTAATGTCAAAATCATATAAGAGAAAACTGTAAACAAACATCCGGCAAGCAAGCAAAAAACTAGCCCAATATAACCCGACTTAACAAAAAAGGACAGCACTTCTTTCCCGCTAGCAAAGCCAACGCCAATGATGCCGCCAGTAATAGCAAGTGCATTCAGCAACAATTTTTTTATAATAGCTTT
>CATKXA010000103.1 GCA_949840475.1 uncultured Thermoanaerobacterales bacterium
GGTTTCTTGCACTGGGTTTGTTTGAAAACTCTGACCAATCTGCTCACTTTCGCCCAAAGCCTTTTCAAACTTTTCTTTTTGCTCAATATCTCTTTTTGCAAAGTCTGCTGGTTTTCTTCTCTTGCCTTTATTAAATACTGCATAGTCAATGGTTAAACCAACAAACAACGTTGCTAATATTGCAAACAATGCATAAGTTCCACCAAGACCAATAATTCCTCTAACTAAAAATATAAGCAAGCCGAACAATACACCGCCAACAGTGATACCGCTCTCCATATAGTAGCAGGCTTTTAGGTACTCACCAAAATTTTTGAATGCTGTGTACTTATCATACAAAATACCAGAAGTAAAGATTGTATGAAGAAGCATTAAAATACAAACAGCAGCTACAAGTAAATAAGCAGTGTACTTTTTATCAAAAGTGTATCTAAGCCCCATAATTAGAGCAACGCCAATAAGTGCAGTAAGCAGGCATAATGGATAAATTAAAATACCAAAAACACCTTGGAAGAATTTGCCAATATTTAAAAAGCTTGGAATACAACTAAGTAAAAATACTAAAACACTCAAAACAAGCATGGTAATACCAACTGCTTTTTTTGTTGTCATTTTAGTTTTGTTAGTTGTTTTCAAACTATTTTTGTCCAAGATTTCACCTCTAAAAATTAGTCAACATAGTTAGACGCATCAATGTTTGTTGAATTGCCCAGATACGCAATAAACAATTTAGAAAAATCAAATATTTTATCAAGAACTTTGTTTGCGTCAATAGCTTTTATAAGTTCGACTTTTAGTAGTTCGCTTTGAAGATTATAGCCTTGCTTCATGATAGCAAGATGCTTACAAGCAGTTAAATTTAAATCGCTAGCTTTTTCGCTACTCTCTAAAAATTCTATAATGAACGCATTCTTTTCAATCTCAAACTCTTTTTCAGAAATTCCAATAGTTAAAAGTTCTTTTATTACGTCTGCAACATCGTCTAAATATTCTTCAACATGCTCAAAGTCAACCATTGCTTCTATTAAAAATTTACCATTGTTTGCGTATGTAACATGTGACACTTTCTCACTATGAAAATACTCAGCATCTTTTAGCCCATCGCGTAGTTTTCTTAAAAGTATTGGTATTATAATTGAAACAGTGTATTTATTGCCGTCCTTAAATGATAAACCTGGGAACGCCAAATTAATACGACTTTGGTTAAGTTTTTTATTTTTAGTTCTCTCGCCCCCAACAAAGTCTTCTACCTTCGCAACATATTTAAGCTTTCTATAATCTTGCTTTTGGTCAAACTTGAAGTTGAAAGTGTTTTCAACTAGTTGTGCTACTTCATCAAAGTCAACATCGCCAACAATAGAAATTATTGTATTTTTTGGTGCAAGAACTCTATTTAAAAATTCCTTAGAATCACTGCTTTTCATACGTGAAAGTGTTGTGACTGTACCCATCTTAGGGTTTGCAAGACCTGTTCTATAATAGAGGGCTTGATTGACCATTCTCTCTAGTACATAGCTTGGGTTCTCTTGCAATTTTAAAGTGTCTGAAAGCATCTGGTTTCTTACAGCATCGCCTGCCTCAGTTTTAAACAAGCTATTAAAAGCAACGTCATACAAAATGTCTATAGCTTTTTTGACATTCTCTTTTACAGTCAAGGTTGAAACAATCATTGCTTCAGCAGTGCTATCTGACGAAAGCAAAACGCCATTGTTTTTAGCATTGTCAAGCAAAGCTCTTCTTGAGCCGTGTTCACTAGTTCCCATCAAAAGCATTTTTGAAGTGAACTCGCTTATTCCGCTCTCATAGTTTTTTTCAGATTGAGTACCACTTGTTATGTACAAATCCACTGAAATTAGCTTCGCATCTTTTTTAGGTATTACGCTAAGTTTTAGTCCATTGCTAAAAACTTTAATTGCCATGATATTCTCCTAAAAGCATTAATTATGCTTATTTTATCCTTATAAAAAGAGTATAACATAAAAAAATCCGCTTATAAAACGGATTTACACATTTTTTATAAATTTATGCAAGTTTTTTACTCCTTAATTGTATTAGATACGGTGTCTAGAGTAAGTTTTTTACTTTTAATGGTTTCAATGATATTCTTTAAAGCATCTCTTGTGGCTCCTGTAGGGTGCATTAAAATGAGGTCACCACTACTAACACCATTGGTAGCTCTTTGATAGATTAAATTTGCGTCCTTATCCTTCCAGTCAATGGTGTCCTTTGTCCACAAAATTGTTTTATATCCAAGGTCTGTTGCTGCTTTAACTGTATCGTTATTATAGCTTCCCCCTGGCGGAGCAAATAGGTTGGTTTTAACCCCAGTGACAGCAAACACTGAGTCTTCAAGCCCCTTTATTTCTTTTGCATTTGCATCATAGCCAAGCTTTGCATGCTCTTTATGATATGAACCGTGGTTTGCAAGCTCATGCCCACTTTCATATAGTTTTA
>CATKXA010000104.1 GCA_949840475.1 uncultured Thermoanaerobacterales bacterium
TTAGTAAAAGCCTGAACATTGGTTACGTCCGCACCACGCCAAGAGTAAATACATTGGTCCTCATCGCCGACAGCAAACACATTATTGTGCTTTTTAGCGAGCAACTTGACCAATTCATACTGAGATGTGTTTGTATCTTGAAATTCGTCAACATGAATATACCTAAACTTATTTTGGTAATATTCTAGCACTTCGCTATTACTTGTAAATAACTCATAAGTTTTGTTGAGCAAATCGTCAAAATCAAGAGCATTACATCTTTTAAGTTCCTCTTCATATTCTAAATAGCAAGCCGTAATTATTTGAGATTTTCTTGAGTCGCTGATATACGATGAATAATCACTTGGAGATAACAAATGATTTTTTGCATTTGAAATGTGCCACATGATAGTATCTGCAGTTATGTTGGTATTTTTGCTTTCTAGTATTCTTTTTACTGTACGAGTTTTTTCAACATCGGTGTAAATAGAAAAATTGCTTGTGTAGCCAAGCTTATCAATATCCCTTCTTAAAATTCTTGAACACATTGAATGGAAAGTGCAAATCCACATATCGTTTGCATAGTCTATCATTTGCGATAATCGCTCTTTCATTTCATTTGCTGCTTTATTAGTAAAAGTAATCGCCAAAATGTTAAAAGGGCTGACATTAAGGTCGCACACTATATGTGCGATTCTGTGGGTAAGCATTCTAGTTTTACCACTACCCGCTCCTGCCGTTACTAAAACAGCACCCTCTGTTACTTCAGCGGGCATTCGTTGTTCTTCACTTAAGTTATCTAATACACTAAAATTCATAAAAATAGTTTAGCATAAAAATAGTCTTTGTGGCAAAGACTTTTTTGGTTTTTTCTATCAACTTTAAAAAATTGAATTTATCTAACGGAAACTAATTCGCGATTTGTTCTTCTATTATTTCTTTCAAAACTTGTTCTCTTATTTCAACATACCTTTTACTTAGTTTGTAAATATACTTGTCCTTTTGAGCTTGGTCAAGATTATCGTAAATATTGTGTTCAATAAGTTGTGCTAATGGATTTGTAATGTCTGCATCTTTAACTAGCATTTTTCTAATCTTGGTGTATAAAGGGTCATCTTGTAGTCTTTTTTGTGAAGCTATTAGTGCATATTGCATGCGAGCTGACAAACATGCTTGTCCGTAACTTTTTTCTGTGGTAGTTTGTTTGCTTTCTTCTGTGGTAATTGCTTTAAGTCTACACTTTGCTTTTTGTGCAAGTGCACGTAATGCGTTAGACATCTTAATTCTCCTTTTATATTTATTTGCTCGGACATTTTACTATATACACTACTAATGTCGAGCCTACTTTCAAAAAATTCATAATTTTGCCATATTTGTTGCCCATTTGACATTAAACTTAGCTAAACTCGACCTTTAGACATGGTTTTCAACCATATTCGGCTATTTTTTTCATTAAATAATTTTTTAAAAATAGATAAAATAAAATGTTTTGCTGATTTATTTTGGTATATTTTATTGTTTTTTTGTTGAATTTTAAAAATTTCCATTAAAAAATTTTACAAAAAAATAGTGACAAAAAATATGCTCGAAAAACCACTTTAATTGTCTTATTTTTTGGATTAAAAAAACAAGCAGCTTTATTATGCTGCTTGTATGTTTTTATAATGTGTTCATTATAGTAAGAACTTCATTGATAAAGAGTTTTAGCTCTGATATTTTTTGCTTCAAAAGCATATTGTTTTCATCTGTAGTTTCAAAAGCCAAGCTTTCAGTAACTAAAGTTTCGTTAATGTTAGTTTCTTTAGTGTCGCTTTTAAAAACCAAGTCTGCATTTAAAGGTTCTAACTCTCTCGATTGTTGCATCATTAACTCATCATGCACTTCACTAGTTGTTGGCTTATTCATTTGTAAATCGTTTTCACATGAATTTGTTGGAACAATTAGTTGTTCAATGGCTTCACTTGAAGTTGATACATTACTCGTATCAGATTCAATAATTGAAGAGTCCTCGCCTTCTTGTCCTCTGGTATCAACTTGCACTAAAGTTTCTATGCTAGCAGTTGATTGCTCACTACTTTCTATGACATCGCATTGTTGTTGCTCTAGGGCCTTAGTGCTATCTATAAGTAAACTATTTTCAGCTGAAATACTAGGCTTTAGTGTTATGCTTTGCTCTTCGCTAGGGCTATCATTCTGGGTATTTTTTTTAGCCTTTGGCATATATAAAATGCCAAGGATTACCAAGATTGAGCACACTCCCGTTGCTATATCCATAATGAGCGACGTATCTACAAAAAAATTAAATTTATCGCCTACAATTCTTACTATTAAAACGATAGCACTGATAATACTTATCCAAAAATTGTAAGACTTTAATTTATCTTTAATTGTCATTGGTTTCTC
>CATKXA010000105.1 GCA_949840475.1 uncultured Thermoanaerobacterales bacterium
TTGCATCTTTTTATGACAAAGAAGGTAACTTTTACATCGCAACCAATGTTAATAGAGAATATGTGGTGCCGGTGCTTGTTGATATGTTCGCTTTTGGCGGAAAAGAACAAAAAGTTTATGAGCTATTAAAGCCGGTATACCAAGACGAAAAAATACGCAAAATATTTTTTGACAGCAAGTCGATGAGGCATATCTTAGCAAAAAAAGATATTAGTATTGAAGGTAAATTTGAAGATATAAGCATTCTTTCTCATCTAACACGTGGTGTAACTGTAAAGTACCCAGAGGATGTTTTAGAAGATAGCGATTTAAGCATTAAAAATCCAGCCATAAGTTTGATTAAAGCTTATAGTAAATACTTAAATGAGCTTAAAGAACTTGCAATGGAAAGTCTATATTATGAGGTAGAATTGCCATTGTCTGTAGTTTTATACGATATGGAAAAAGCAGGTTTTAAAGTAGATAGAGCAAGGCTCAATGAGCTTAGCAATAAATACAAAACAGAGCTTGAAAGCATTACCAAAGAAATATACAAGCTGGCTGGCGAGCAGTTTAATATCAATTCATCTAAGCAGTTAGCTGAAATTTTATATGTCAAACTTGGGCTTCCGCACGGCAAAAAAATGTCTACCAGTGCTGAGGTTTTGGAAGAGTTGATTCTCTCACATCAAATTATACCTTGTATCTTGCGTTATAGAAAATTGGCTAAAATCAATTCAACCTACATAGACGGATTGTTGCCACACCTAGACAGCTCTGATACTGTTCATACTTCGTTTAAGCAAACATTTACAGCAACTGGAAGATTGTCAAGTGTTGAGCCAAACTTGCAAAATATACCAATTAGAAGTGAAGAGAGTAGAGAGATTAGAAGCTTCTATGTTGCAAGCTCAAAAGATAATGTCTTGATTGACTGCGACTATTCTCAAATTGAGCTTAGGTTACTTGCACATTTTTCAGAAGACGAGTATTTTATTGATGCATTTAATAATGGATATGACATACACTCTCAAACAGCCTGTCAAGTGTTCGGGGTTACTAAAGAAAACGTTACCAAAGAGATGCGTAGAATTGCTAAAATAGTTAACTTTGGAATAATTTATGGCATAAGTGATTTTGGGCTTTCTAACGACTTGAGGCTTCCAATCAAAGAGGCGAAAGCTTTTATTGATAATTTTTACTCTAAACACACAAAAGTTAGAGAGTATATGGAAAATGCCGTTAAAACTGCAAAAGAAACAGGTAAAATGACAACACTTCTAGGAAGAACTAGAAGAATGCTTGAAATTAATTCTAGCAATTTTATGGTCAGAAAATCAGCAGAAAGAGCTAGTCAAAACATGCCGCTTCAAGGCTCAGCGTCTGACATTATCAAGCTCGCAATGCTAAAAGTGCATAGCTTTTTAAAACAAGGAAATTTTAAAGCAAAGCTAATAATGCAGGTGCATGACGAGTTAATTATCGACTGTCCTAAAACTGAAAAAGAAAAAGTTATGGAGCTAGTTCGTGAGTGCATGAACACTGCCTACGAACTAAAAGTTCCACTGGTTTGTGACATAACTGCGTCATACAGGTGGTCTGACGGACACTAATTTTATTAAATATATTTATTTTTTAAGCCTTTGCATACACTATATGTATGAATAAAGGCTTTTTATTTTTTGTTTTTAGTTTGTGTGGCTGCTTGATATTGTTTCAGTCTTGTTTTTATGTTGTAAATATTGTTTATCCCATTAAATACGAGCAAGAGATATCAAAGTATTCGAGTGATAATAATTTAGACCAGTCACTTGTTGCCAGCATCATTTATGCCGAAAGTAGATACAAAAAGCAAGTAATATCAAACAAAGGAGCAGTTGGGCTGATGCAACTCATGCCCGCCACCGCTGCGAGCTTTTATGACGGCCAAAGTTTTTCAACTAAACTGCTTTTTGATGAAAATGTAAATATTGAGCTTGGTTGCAGATTTTTGAAGTATCTATTTAACAAATACAACGACATTGTCACTGTTTTGGCATGTTACAATGCGGGCGAAAGTGCAGTGATTGCTTGGAAAGGGGAAAGTAAGGTTTTGAAGCTTGAAGACATTAGGTATAAAGAAACACAAAATTATGTTAGTAAAATATTAAAAGTAAAGGATTACTATAATTTAAGATTAAAATTTAAGCATAGCCGCTTTGTTTAGTTGATTTCGCTTTGTTTTTACGCTATACT
>CATKXA010000106.1 GCA_949840475.1 uncultured Thermoanaerobacterales bacterium
TTTGTTTTATATTATTAATGTAAATTTTAGCGAATAATTAATTGATTTTTATGACTTATTTTCTTCAATTTCAGCAACTAAGCATTCAGTAGAAAGTAGAGTTGTTGCAACAGACACAGCACTTTCTATCGCACTTATTTCAACCTCTGTTGGGTCAATAATTCCGCTATCAATCATATCGACAAACTCATCAGTTAAAGCGTTGTAGCCTAAATTTTCATTGCTTGCTTGAAAGATGATGGTTAGTAGTTCCCCTGCATCTTTGCCCGCATTTTTAGCTATTTGCCTAAATGGTGCAGTTATTGCATTTAATACTATTTTTCCGCCTAGTCTTTCATCGCCGTCTAAACTTGATATTAGATTTTCAAGCTCGCTTTTACAAGCTAGATATGCAGTTCCACCGCCAGGTACTATACCATTTTTTAAGCTGGCTTTGGTGGCTGATATTGCGTCTTCTATTCTAAGTTTCTTTTCATTGCATTCAGCTTCAGTTGTTGCTCCAACCTTTATAACTGCCACTCCGCTAGACAGCTTTGCAAGACGCTCCTCGAGCTGTTTTTTATCAAACTCATCAGTTGTGAATTGGAGTTGCTCTTTAATGTTTGTTTTTAAAATATTAAGTTTTTCGGTGTTGGCATTGCCACCGATAATAGAGGTGTTGTCTTTTGTTACCTTTACTGTTTTTGCACTTCCAAGACAACTTAGGTCTATATTTTCAAAGCTATTATAAAGTTCAGAAGAGATAAAGGTCGCATTTGTTAATGTGCTTAAGTCTTGCAAAAATGTTGTGCGTCTATCTCCAAAGAGTGGAGCTTTTACAGCAGAGCATAGTATTGTTCCGCGTAGCTTGTTTAAGGCTAATGCTGATAGTGCTTCTTGGTTTATATCCGAAGCAATAATAAGAAGTGGTCTGCCACTTTTTATAGTTCCTTCTAAAATAGGTACAATCTCGCCAATGCTGTTTATCGTTTTGTCTGACACTAAAATGAGTGGATCGTTTAATATGCACTCCATTTTGTTTGTGTCTGTGACCATGTATGGCGACATGTAGCCTCTTTCAAAGCTCATGCCTTCAACCATTTCTAAATAAGTTTTATCTGTTGATGAGTCGCCTAAAGTGACATTACCGTCAGTTCCAACTTTATTAAAAGCTTGGCTTACGAGTTGTCCTATTTCGTTGCTTCCAGCAGATATTGACGCTACCTTTTTAATGTCTTCGCCAAGAGATATTTGCTTGCTTATCTGTTTTAACTTATTAATAACAACATTTTTGGCTTTAATAATACCAGCATTTAAAAGTACTGGGCTTATGCCAGCTGTAACATTTTTTTGGCCTTCTGATATTAATGCTCCCGCTAAAATGGTAGCAGTTGTTGTTCCGTCGCCCGCGACATCATTTGTTTTAATGCTTGCTTCTTTGACTAAGCTTGCTCCCATGTTTTCAAAAGGGCAGGGAAGCGTTATATCTTTAGCGATTGTTACGCCGTCATTTGTAACAAGTGGCGATACGTATTTGCGTTCTAAAACCACATTTCTACCCTTTGGACCAAGTGTTAATTTAACAGCGTCCACAACTTTCATAACTCCACGCTCAAGTGCGTTTCTGGCTTCAATGCCATATAATATTTGTTTGCTCATTTGTGTTTCTCCTTAATCTTCTAATATTGCTAAAATATCTGTTTGTCTAACAATTACAACTTGCTTGTTGTTTAGCTCTGTAGTAAGTCCTGAGTATTTACCATATAGAACTCTGTCGCCTTTCTTTACAAGCATTTCACATTTCTTATCGCTCGCATAGCCGTTACCGTCACCCACGCAAAGCACCTTGCCAATAAGAGGCAAGTCTTGTTCATGGCTTCCTAGAAATATGCCAGAGGATGTTGTTTCTTGCTTTTCTGGCACAAGCACAACTCTATCAAATAGCGGTTTAATTGTCATAAATTTTCTCCTTTAATAAATTATAGATTATGTTAAATATTT
>CATKXA010000107.1 GCA_949840475.1 uncultured Thermoanaerobacterales bacterium
ACAAGAAACTACCAGTAAACATGAACGGCAAAACAGCAACTGCCCCTTTAAATATCCAAGTAGTTGCAATAAATGTTACTAGTGCCCCCAAAGGCATAGTAAAATCAATAATTCTAAACGCACACAAAAGCACACCAGCAATTAAAATGCACATGATGCTAACAGTTCCAATAGCTCCAGGAGCCGTTCCAAAGAACAAAGACCTTAGCGTTATTGAAGAATAGTCCCCCGTCATAAAGTAAGCAAGCGGAGAAGTAACATTACTTCCGATAGCTGTGCCTGTGAACATGTTTAAAGTTAGGCTTGTGAACATTAGCCCTAGTATTACTCTTGCAGCAGCTGAAGGATTGAATATATTTCTTCCTAAGCCACCAAAGCAACCTTTAATCAAAACTATTGCTATAAAAGAACCAATTATTGGAAAGTAAAGCGGAACATTTACAGGAAGCGTCAAAGCTAATACAAAGCCAGTGACCAAGCTCGAAAAATCCAACAAGTAGACTTTACGTCTTTTAATATAATTAAAGAGTTGGTCGAAACCATAAGCACTTATCATTGACAAAACAATTACAAGCAGAGCCCTTGCACCATACACTATTATTCCAGAAAAAGCTGTTGGAACAAGTGCTATAAGCATTGCTATCATCATTATCATCGTAGAATTGATTTTTCCAGCGTGCGGACTTGGAGATACAAATAATTTATTATCCATTATTTATTACCTCCTGCATGGTCTTGCAAAGTTTTGAGCATATCTTCAACATTTTCAATCTGGTCGCCACTTGTATATTTAACATCAGCATGAACGACAGTTTTAAGCTCGTCAAGCCTCTCCATTTCAACGTCTTCGCCTTCAACAACCTCATACTCACTGCTATTAGGATTTTTTATACGTTTGCCAAGTTGCAAATCTTTCATAAAAGAAACCCTTTGAGCCAAATATCTTTTGGCAGGACAAACATAGCTACAAGCACCGCAAGAAATACAAGCTGTGCAACCTAGCTTTTGAGCTTTAACAAAATCTCTATTAATAAACGCTTGATCTAGCTGTCTAACATTTAGTCTAACTGGACAAACTGCCAAACATTTTCCGCAGTTAATACAAGGCGTTTCTTTGTCGTTTGCGTACTCATCGTCATCTAAAAATAAAATACATGACGCGGTTAAACTGGTAGATATATCTAGCGTTTCTTGGGCAATACCAGTCATGACGCCACCATAAATTACCATATTTTGAGGATTTACATTCCCGTTTGACGAAACCTCAAGCACATGCCTTAAACTTGTACCATTTTTGATGATGTAATTTGCTTTTCTAAGAGAGTTATTACCAGCAACAGTTACTATTCTTTCAAATGCTTGCTTACCAGTACTTACAGCATTATAAAAATCATAGCAGTTGTTTGGGCTCTCAACTATTATGTTAACTTTAGAAGACCTTTCCTTCTCTGACACCATTTTACCTGTAAAATAGTATGCAACTAGTCTAGAGTTTGAAAGAGGATAAACGTTTGGAACAAACTTAATAGCTATTTCTTTTTGAGCATGAAGAGCTTTAATTTGATTTAAAACTTTGCGGGCAACATGCTTTTGGTTCCTACTAAACAAGAACACAATTTTTTCTGCTTGGCAAACTGCTTTAAAATACTTTGCCCCCTCAACTATTTGACTCATAAACTCTTCGAGCATAGTTGTTTTGCTTGCTAGATATGGATCATCTTCTGTGCAGTTGATAATGAGCGTTTTAATTCTATACTTTAACAAATACTTTTTATAAGTAGGCTCAAACGGAGCATAGTTATCAACAAGCCCACTTTCATAAAGTCTTTTTAGTAGCAATTCTACACTCAATTTATCTATATTTAAAGGCTCAAGATATGCTTTTTCATCGCTATTATTTCTAGAAATGATAACATGTTCGCACATGTTACCCATTGCGTTTAGTTTTTTAACAATAC
>CATKXA010000108.1 GCA_949840475.1 uncultured Thermoanaerobacterales bacterium
TTGCCTGAGCATCTTCAATAGGTCTATCTTTTAAAGTATTTAGATAATTTATCACTTCTTCTTTATTATCAATAAAAACATTTCTACCCGCATAAAGCATTAAATTGTTTACTTTCTTGCCTTGTTTCATAGTAACAGGGTCAAGCTCATAAATCCCTTCAATCAATGTATCAAAAAACTCTATTCTATAGAGCGTTTCCTCTCCAACCGGACAAATATCTAACACATCGCCTCTAAGCGAAAACTGCCCCGCAGTCCTTGCCATGTCTTGCCTTAAATAACCTGCTGCAATTAACTTAGCTGCTAAAACTCTAGGCTCGATTTGTGCTTTATCACTAATACTAACACTACTCTCTTTCAAATGCTCACGACTTGCAAAATATGTCATGCAAACGCTAACTGGTGCAACTACAACATCTATTTGTCCGCTTGCTATTTTGCAAAGCTTGACTAAATTTTCTTGGAGTGTCTGTTCGCTTTTAAGCTTAGTAAAAACAAGATTATCTGGCACAGGGCTAAGTATGCACACCTTGTCATTATATAAAGCTTTAAACATTTCAAACATTTTTTCTGCTTGTTTAAAATCTTCAGTTATATATAAAATCTTGCCATTTATGCCAGATGTAAGTATTGGTTTTAAATTTTGCGTGCAATTTAAAACCGAGCTAGTTTTTTCTAGCTCTAGGTGTCTATAAAATTCATCGAATTTTTTATCTAATTTTCTTAAACTCAGCAAGTTTTTCATATCAATTAAACTCACGCATAATGCTATCAAAGCTTTGGCCTTCAACAAACATTGTGCAAGCTCTATAAGCCTTCTCTAGCCCTTCTCTAATTTGTTCGCTTTTGTGGATTTTTGATAGAACAAAGTCAACAAGTGCCTGATTGTCTGGTTTGCCAACCCCCACTCTAAGCCTACAAAATTCAGTTGAAGCTAGCTCTTTTACTATGTTTCTTAGTCCGTTATGCGTTCCTGCCGTTCCTTTTTCTCTTAGCCTGATTTTAGACACTGGTAAATCAATGTCGTCACTAATTATAAGCAAATCTTTTTTACTGTCAACCCCATACTTTTTGCATAGTGATTTAACAGCAAGCCCGCTTAGGTTCATGTAAGTTGTTGGCTTTGCCAAAATTACTTTTTCGCTATTAACGTTAAATTCAGCTATAAGGCTTGAGCAAGCTTTATTTTTAAAATTTATATTAAAGTTTTTAGCAACAGCATCTATTACGATGAAGCCAATATTGTGCACAGTGCCCTCAAACTCTTTGCCAATATTTCCAAGCCCAACAACAAGTTTAGTCATTATTAACTCCCCTAGCACCTATTTGCAAACCGTCTGCAACAATTTGGTTCTCACTTAGCTTAACCCCAGAAAGCACTCTAGCCCCCTTTCCAATGATAGCACCTTTTTCAATCTCTACTTGGCAAGCTTTATCACCTATAACTTTACAAGACTCCATAAATTGAACATTGCTTGCTGAAGTTAAATAGTTTAATTGACACTTTCTGCCAACAAAGCAGTCCTCTCCAATAACAGCATTTGAAAGTATAGCATTCTCTTCAACAACACTATTTTGCTTGATTGCAACTTTAGACAAAAGTCTAGCGTAGCTTTTAAGCGTAACATTTTTCATGACAGCACTATTTTCAACAAATGCACCTGAGATTTTTACATTGTCAAAAATCTGTGAGTTTTTAACAGTTGAAAAAGCACCAACAAAAACATTTTCGCCAAGACTAGTCTTTCCCCCAAGATAAACAAATGGGTCAATAACAGAGCCTTTTCCAATAGATACGCCTGCTTCAATGTAGACATTTTCAGGAGCTTTAAAGTATACCCCGTTTTGCATATGATAGCTAATAATTCTATTTTTTAAGATT
>CATKXA010000109.1 GCA_949840475.1 uncultured Thermoanaerobacterales bacterium
AGCTTTTTTTGTTTTTGTATATAATTTTACTCAAAAAAATAGTATTCTGAAGGTGTAATTTATATTTTCACGTAAAAGAGGTAAAATTATGAGAAAAGTTGCAGTTATCGGAATGGGACATGTTGGTGCTACAGTTGCTTACACATTGTTTACCCATGGAATTGTGGATGAGTTAGTTTTGTTAGATAAAAACGAAAAGAAATCCACAGCTGAATATAATGACTTAAGAGATACTTTAGCTAGAAATAATTACTATGTTGATGTTGAAGCAAATAACTGGGATGAATTGAAAGATACTGATATTATCGTGACATCTTTTGGTGATATTGCAGCAACTGTTAAGACTGGTGATCGTTTTGGCGAATTTGATATTAATGCAGCTAATGCTAAAGAAGTTGGTCAAAAGATCAAAGACAGTGGCTTTAAGGGAATTTTGATCAATATTTCTAACCCATGCGATGCAATTTCTACTATTTTACAAGAAACAACTGGTTTATCTAAAAAGCAGGTCTTCGGGACTGGGACATTTTTAGATACCGCTAGAATGCAAAGAATTGTCGCAGAAGAATTAGATGAAGACCCACGTAACGTTCAAGGTTTTGTTTTAGGTGAACATGGTGCTTCTCAATTTACTGCTTGGTCAACTGTTAGTGTTAATGGTAAAAAGGCCACTGAATTATTTGATGAAGAAAAATTGGAAGAGCTTAGTGCGCAACCTAATAAAAACTCAATGAAAGTTGCTTTTGGTAAGGGATATACTTCTTATGCAGTAGCAACTTGCGCAGTTAGATTAGTGCAAGCTGTATTTAGCAATGCAAGATTATTTGCACCAACTTCAGTATATTTGCCAGAAGTTGAAACTTACATTGGCTATCCAGCAATTATTGGTCAAGATGGCGTTGAGAAAGTGATTAAGCTTGAACTTACTGAACAAGAAGAAAAACAACTTCACGATTCAGCAGATATTATTAAAAAGCATATCGCCCAGTTGAAATAAAACTATATAATAAATGCAACAAAGAGCCTAATTCACAAGGCTCTTTTTTTAAATTCTGAAATAGATGATGTTAAAATGTAGCTGAAAGCAAGAGAATGAAAGCCGGTCATATTATGTTTAAAAATCTCCATGTTACTAACCCAACTTATAAAAAAATGATTTCAGTTGCTTTATCGCTAGTTGCTTGCGGTTTGCTTTTTGCAATTCCAAATGTCGCCCAAGCAAGCGCAACTAGCGAACTTGCTAATGAAACTATTCCAGTAAAAGAAAATTATGAAAATGTAGTGCAATCTCGAACAGTGACTCAAACTATTTATTATCAATATGAAGATGGAAGGGAGGCTGCTCCAACTTATAAAGCAAGCGTTGTTTTTAAACGTATAGATATTCAAAATGATCAAAATCGAGCTATTGTCAATCTAGGCGGTCAATGGGTTCCAAATAAACAAACTACTCAAGAAGTTACAAGTCCCCAAATCGATGGTTTTATTCCTGATCAAAAAAGTGTGAACTCTAAACTAATTGATCCGTGCACTCAAGATCAAGTGACTGTGGTAACTTATCATCGCACCTTAGCTCAAAATGAAGCTGCAAATTCAATTAATAATAGTAGAAAACAAAATAATACAAATAAAGCTATTAACAAGCAAGTTCTGCTTCCCGTAGTTGTTCATGAACAAGCTAAAATGCCAAGTCATCAAAAAACTGCAAGCCCTGTTAAAAAAGAAAATTCTGAAAGCATCAAAGTTTTACCAGAAACAGGC
>CATKXA010000110.1 GCA_949840475.1 uncultured Thermoanaerobacterales bacterium
AAATTTTTTGTAAATGATTTTAGCAATTTAGACCAAATTAATTTTTATTGCAGGGTTTGATTAAGTGGGGTTTATGTGATATAATGTTTTTAAGTTGGGTAAAAGGGATTTATTATGAAGATTATTCATTGTTCGGATTTACATATTGACTCTAAAATGGAGTCAAACTTACCTTTGATTAAAGCAAAGGAAAGAAGAGCTGAGCTTATTTTAACGTTTGAAAACATGGTAGAGTTCGCAAAGCTTAATGGCGTTCGTGCTATTATTATTGCGGGCGACATGTTTGATACTTTGAGAGTGTCTATAAGCACAAAAAACAGAATAGTAAGTATTATTTCAAAAAATGCAGATATTGATTTTTTATATCTTGCGGGTAATCATGATGAAGAAAGTTTTATTTCTAGCTTAAATGAAATACCAACAAACTTAAAAGTGTTTGGCGACGACTGGACATATTTTGAATATGGCAGTGTTTGTATTGCTGGGGTAAAGCTGTCTAAAGAAAATAATTCGGTTTATCAAACACTAACTTTATCTAAGGACAATATTAATATTGTTGTGCTTCATGGTCAAATTGTAAAATCTAATTATGATAAAGGCGTAGAGCTTATAAGTTTGCCAAAACTAATGAATAAAAATATAGATTATTTAGCACTTGGTCATATTCATCAGTATACTACTGGTCAACTGGATAAACGAGGTGCTTATTGTTACAGCGGTTGTTTAGAGGGTAGGGGTTTTGATGAGCTTGGAGATAAGGGCTTTGTTTTGCTTGAAACTGATGAGGGCAAAGTAAAACAAGAGTTCATTCCTATGTCTAAACGAAAGTTGTTTGAGTATAGGTTTGATATAACTGGCATTGACGATTTTTATGAAATTGAGCAAAAAATTATTGACGGTATCGCAAAACTTGGTACAGAAAACCTAATAAAAGTGGTTTTAGTTGGAAAATACAATTTGTGTTTGCAAAAGAACATAATCTCGCTCAGTAAAAAACTCAATGACATTTTCTACTTTGCGAAAGTAAAAGACGAGAGCTCGCTTAAGGTAGAGTTGTCGGATTTTGAACATGACATGTCTTTAAAAGGCGAATTTATTAGACGCGTTTTAAGTGATGAAAAACTTAGTGAAGATAAAAAAGAGCAGTTAATATTAATGGGGCTTAAAGCTCTTGACGGGGAGGTGCTATAATGAAGTTACTTTCTTGTTACATTGAAAACTTTGGTAAATTATGCAAATTCAAGTATGATTTCTCTAGTGGTATCAACGTTATAAATCATGAAAATGGCTGGGGAAAGACAACCTTTGTTACCTTTATAAAAGCAATGTTTTATGGCTTGCCTGCCACAACAAAACGTGACCTTGATGAAAACGAGCGTAAAAAGTATAGACCTTGGCAAGGCGGAAACTTTGGTGGATATATAATTTTCGAGCATGAGGGTAAAGAATATAAACTCCAAAGATTTTTTGGCGTCAAAGAAGCTGAGGACAGCTTTACACTATATGACGTAAAGACTGGAAAGGAAAGCAAAGACTTTTCAAAAAATATTGGCGAAGAAATATTTAAGCTTGACCAAGGCTCATATGAAAGGTGCGTCTTTATACCTCAGAAAGAACCAGTAAGAGGCATCAATGATAGCATTAAAAATAAGCTAATCAATGTTATGCTTGGAAGCTCAAGTGGCGACAAGCAAAGCTTAGAAAGTGCTGTTGCTTTGATAGAAAAGCGTAAGGTTGAAAT
>CATKXA010000111.1 GCA_949840475.1 uncultured Thermoanaerobacterales bacterium
ATTGCATATTTGTGCCTTGTTTCACTATCTGTAATAACAGCTGCTAGCGTCGTTTCGCTGCCAGTTCCAGCAGTTGTTGGAATAGCAATTAAAAGTGGGAGCTTTTTGCCTACTTTTAAAATCCCTTTCATCTTCGCCAGGCTCTTCTTTGGTCGCACAACCCTCGCACCAGTGGCTTTTGCACAGTCCATAGCTGAGCCCCCGCCAAACGCAATAATTGCCTCGCATGAATTTTCTTTGTACATTTTTAGGCTTTCGTCTACGTTTACAGTTGTTGGGTTTGCAACAGTCCCGTCATAAACTGAGAGCTTAATTTGATTATTTATAATCTCTTCCTCAAGTGGCTTTGTTAGCCCCAAACTATTGATGCCTTTGTCTGTTACTAGCAAAACACTTTTGACGCTCTTTTCCATTAAAACATTAACTATTTCTTGATTACTCTTTAAAATCTCAGGCTCGCGATATGGTAGCACTGGGAGCAACATTTTAAATACTCCTTGATAAATCCTAGAGTAAGCTTTTTTAAAAATATTCATATCCTTGTCCTCTTTAAAAACAGGTCTATGTTAGCACATTTTAGCGCGCAATGTCAACGAAACAACCAAGCCCCAAAAACCATGCGAAAAACCACTTATACTACAAGTGGTATATGAATAAATTAAATTTTTTAAGTTTAATTGTGTTAATAAAAAGCACAATATACTCTATTAAAAATACCTAATCCTTAATGTTTTTATCACAAAGATATTTGAGGTATCGTTCAGGACAATTAATAAAATTTTTATAAAATTGAAATTGTTCAGTTTGTTTATAATCTGTTTTCTCTAATTTGCCATTTTTTATCTCATAAGTCTCTGAATTAGGGCAGGCAATTAATATTGGAGAATGAGTCGCAATGATAAATTGACAATTTTTATTATTAGTTAGTTCTAGTAAAACAGATATTAAGGCTAATTGCTTATTAGGAGAAAGTGCTGCTTCAGGTTCATCAAGAATAAATATGCCATTGTTAAATCTATTTTGAAATAAAGAAAAGAATGATTCTCCATGAGATTGATTTTGTAGCGATTTTCCACCATATGGCTTATATACCCATTTGCCTTCGTCTTTAGCTAAATCATCAACATAAGTTATAAAATTAAAGTAACTTTCAGCCCTAAAAAAGAATCCGGAATTTGTTTTTAAATGCCAAATAAGTTTCATATCTTTTACTAAAGATGAATTATCTTTTATGCTTTCACTTTTGTAAAAATGGTTTTGATTTCCTCCAAGCGTATTAAATCCAATTTTTGCGGCTATAGCTTCTAAAAGAGTACTTTTACCACTTCCATTTTCTCCCGTAATAAAAGTTATGGGTTGATTTAATTTTAAATCTAACCCACTCTTAAAAAGAGGTAGATTAAATGGATATTCATTAATCTCACTTTCTTTAATAATGATTTCAGATAAGTAATTATTCATAACAACCTAAATATACCATCTTATAAAAACTATAGTCAATAAAAAATAAATTAACATGTCTAAGTAAAGAATCTAAATCCCACTAACAAAAAACTGCCGTTTGGCAGTTTTTTAATCTAAAAGAATAATTTTGTTTTGCTTTAATGATTTTTTGACGTCTATTAATCTTTGGTTTGATGAGCCTCTAAACTTAAGTCGTAGGTTTTTTAGCTCTTCGACGAA
>CATKXA010000112.1 GCA_949840475.1 uncultured Thermoanaerobacterales bacterium
CTAAGCTTGCTTATAGGCAAACAAAAACAGTGATGTTCTACGTGGAACATTTTTTTTAAGGTTGAAACCCGGTTTGTTGTTTATTTTTAATGATTAGTTGGTATTTACTTCTGCTAGTACAATCTAATGATTTTATAATTATTTAATCTTTAATTAATGCTGAGAAAAGGTAGGTGAGCTAATGTTCCACGTGAAACATTGTGGTGTATAAAAGCCGTTCTCTTTTTGCAGTGCTATTAAATAACAGAAAAATAAAAAGGTTTTATAGGTAATCTTTATAAGAAGTGTTGTTCTTAGTTTAGCCAAACAATCCTTTTATTAGCCAAGGAGCCGTTATGTTTAATGCCACGGCAGTCTAGTTTAGTTTTTTACTTTAGGACTGAAAAGTTTGCTGGCAAGTCTTGCTCGACTTAATATAATTGGGGTCAGTTCAGTCAATATCGGTTTGGTTAAACATTAGAATATATCGTTTACAAAATGTTTCACGTGAAACATCGAGATTTGTGCTTTAGGAATTATTTAGTTAATATTATTTACACAAAACCGAGTTATGGGTCTTTAATTATCTTAAGCCTTAAATATTAGCAAAAGGGGGAGTAATAGTAAATGTTTTTTTGTAGAGAATTAAAATAGTGGTCGGCATACTTTAAAAGCAATATAATTCCATGAGTTTGTATTTTTCTTATCTTATAATTTCTAAAACATAATAAAAATAATGTTCCACGTGAAACATTTTGGCTGTTATTATCAAACTAATAATTAAAAATATTATTGCACCTCTATATTGTGTGGTTTTTAAAGATTGGTATTGAATTCCATACCTTGTTCTAAAGTTGATGATAGTATTAGCTCACGAGATGATAAGGGTATTGCTTTGTAAGCATGAAATAGTATGGTATAATAGATATATGGAAGATATATTTAAAAACAAATCAATAGTTGTAGATAAGTTAGAAGGCTTTGGCTTTACTTTGTGCGGTGGCAAATATGAACTAAGTAAAGATATTTTAGATCAGCAGTTTGTTGTGAGGGTTACTGTTACAAAAGCTGGAGAGTTTACGTATCATGTGTATGACAAACTAGACGAAGAAGAGTACACTCTGCATTTAACAAATGCTACAGGCGAATTTGTTGGTAGAGTGAGGCAAGAGCTGCAAGAACTTTTGCAAGCTTTTGCGAATGAGTGTTTTGAAACTAATGTGTTCAAAAGCAAGCAGGCTCACGAGCTTATTAATTATGTATCTAATAAATATGGAGATGAGCTTGAGTTCTTGTGGGAAAAATATGCGGACAACGCAATTTGGCGTAGAAAAGATAGCAAAAAGTGGTATGCTTTACTAGCTGTGGTGTCTAAGCAGAAGCTCGGATTGAAAAACGACACCCTTGTTGATATTTTAAATGTTAGACTTCTTCCCGAAATGAATAGCAATATTGTTGATGGTAAAAGCATCTTTCCAGCATACCATATGAACAAAACAAATTGGATATCTGTTATTTTGGATAATAGCATTAAAACTGATATATTAAAGTCTATGATAGATTTTAGTTACTTATTAGCAAAATGTTAGTTAGAACAATAAATAACATTATGAAGCCTTGAATTATAATTAGTAGTGCATGCTAAATATTTACAATAAAAACCTAGTAAACAATATAAAAAACAA
>CATKXA010000113.1 GCA_949840475.1 uncultured Thermoanaerobacterales bacterium
GACAACGCATTAAATCCAATTTTAAATAGTTCCTTACGTTGCTTTTTTCTCCATTCTTTCAAGTAATGAATGGTTTTCTCGTCTATTTGTATAGTTCGATAACTAGCTTTAGTTTTAGGAGTTCCAATAATTAAAGAGTTATGTTCTCCAATTGATAAAGTTTTATTAATGCTGATTGTTTGGTTAACAAAATCTATATCACTCCACTTTAAAGCTAATGCTTCTCCTTTTCGCATCCCTGTAAAAGCCAAAATCCTAAAAAATAAATAAATACGTGGATTTTCTTTTTGTTTACAAGCTTCCAGAAACTCATTTAGTTCATCTTTAGAGTAAAAATTGGTAAATGGTTTCTTTTCTTTCTGCATTTTAGGCTTAATTATGCGCTTCATTGGATTTTTGATAATTAAATCATTATTAACCGCATAATCTAGAACGTTAGAAGCTAAGTTATACATTTTCTTGTAAGTTTTTGGCAACTCACTAAACCATTTATTAACGGCTTGCTGGCATCTAAATGTAGTTATCTTTTCAACGTAATAATTACCTAATTCAGGGATGATATGGTTCTTAAAAAACATTTTCGTATTATGAAGCGTACTTGGTTTCACTGTTAGTTCATAATTAGCAAGCCACAATTTATAAATTTCATTAAATTTATGTTTCTTGTTCTCGTTACCTGTAAAAGTACCCTTTTTTATTTTGTCCTGAATTTCAAAATACGACTTTAAAGCCTCTTCATAACTTTTAAAGCCTTGCTTTCGTGCTTGTATGCTATTACCTGTTTCTTCATCCTTGCCTACATAAATCTTAAACTTATAGCGAACTTGACCGCTGGCAGTCTTATATCTCTCTATATCCTTGTTTTTTCTCATATTTACCACCTTGTTAAAGCGTGAATGCGCTAGTTAAAAGCTTTTAACATTGTTCTATGAATTGCAGTTCATAGCGTGGTAATACTCAATAACAATTTGCTATCGAGTTCTTAGAAAGCGTTCAGGTTTATTCAAGTTTAAATGCTGATAAGTCAGCAAAAAAAGGTCAGGTTTTGCCAGGTTCAGGGTGCAACCTTTTTAGTTTTGTGTGCAGTCAGCAGGTAGCAAGCTATAGGCAATAAGAGCCGTTGAAATCATCGGTAAAATGATAACTTTTACTAACATCGTTCAGGTTTTTTCAGGTTTTTAACCTGCGTCTGTATTTCACAGTCCCATCTTAAAGGGATGTCGTATAATTCGACCACCTTACAAAAAGATACATGTAGAGATACGGACACCCTAAAAATTAACAAGAGTACTTTTGGGCGCAACCTTAATAATTTTTTATTCAAATATGTTGTTTTCCTGCAACGCATCATATTTACGAACTATTTTAAAAATATCTTCGTAAAATGGCTTAGCCTTTTTATCCCCAGTTAAAGCCTTTAGGTATATTTCTAATATGATTTTTAAATTTAGGTAAATTTTAGCTATCTCATCAGTATAAACTTTTTTACTTAAATCATCTAAGCTATGGTCATTTTCCATAATCATTCTATAAAGTGATAAAAATTGTCGTCTATCTTGTTCGTTTAAAAGAGCTGTTATATTACCTCTAGCGTTAGGCTTATCCCAATTTTTTCCAACATACTTATTAAAAAAGTCTTTATCATT
>CATKXA010000114.1 GCA_949840475.1 uncultured Thermoanaerobacterales bacterium
TACGCTGAAAAATTTCGGCGTATTTTTATTTGCTTTTTATTGTCCGTTTTGAGTGCGTTTTATAAAAATGGTTTACTTTGGCAATAGTAATATGTTAATATATCACTAAGTAGGTGTTTATGGCTAAAAGAATTATTTTCTGTCCTAACTGTATGAACATAATTAAAAGAAAAGATGAAAAATGTTCTCAGTGTGGATTATCAGTTGAAAAAATGAGGCAGATGGTTAGCAAAGAAAACGATGCTAATGCTTTTGCTCGCGAAACTTTATTTAAGCAATCACAAACAGAGCAGACTGCTGATAGCCAAAATGTGAACGAAGTTGAGCAAAGCGAAGTTTCAGCTATGCAAGCTGAACAAGAAAATGCTGAGCAAAAACCAAAACGCCATAAGCATAAAAAGAAAAAGGTTGAAACACCACACTACACGGTTGATGAAAATGGCGACTATAATATCGACACTAACGACGTAACTTTCTTAGAGGGAGTGGAAACCCCGACCCATAGTGTAAGAAAGGCGAGAGGCGAATTTAAGCAAGAGAAACTTAAGTGGTGGGAAATATATAAGTGGGCAGATAGAATGCTTGCTAAGCGTAAAATAATGAAAGAGGTCAACAAAGCCTCATATACACCCCCAGAGGGTATAAGCAGAACTACTACAACTGTTTTATGCGTTTTGTTTGGTTGGCTTGGAGCTCATAACTTTTACGCTAAAAACTATAAACGTGGTTGGACCATTGTTGCGTTTGATATTATAATCAGCTTAGTGTTATACATTAAACCGCTCTTTGAGTTTATGGGCGTGTTTGTTGGCGGTGGACTAGGATTTGTTATGGTTGCAATGTGGTTTTATGACATTGTAAGTTTAATTTTTAATAAATATAAATACAGAATTTCTAAAGAGAAGTTTATATCAAACTTAAACGTTGAAACTAGGGCTAAGCTTGGTAAGAAGTACATAGACCTAGACAGGGTCGCTTTTAAAGAAAAAGAACAAAAAAGGCTTGATAAACTTAACGCAAAAAAGAACAAAAAAAGAACTAGGAACTAACATAATTGAAAGACAAAAGCTTAACTACTGTAGTTGTTGGTATGAGTGGAGGAGTTGACTCCTCTGTTACTGCATTGCTTTTAAAACAGCAGGGCTATAAAGTTATTGGACTTCATATGAAGGGCGAAAACAAAGAAACAGCAGAGGTTGATGAGCAAATTGTTAGGTCACTTTGTAATAGACTTAAAATTGAATGCGTGGTTAAAGATTACAGAGAGCAGATGCAAATTGTAAAAGACTATTTTGTAAATGAGTATAAAAAAGGTAGAACGCCTAACCCTTGTGTTATGTGCAATAGATACGTAAAGTTTGTGCCATTTATAGAATTTGCAAACGAGGTTGGGGCAGACTATTTTGCAACAGGACATTATGCTAGAATAGCACACGAAAATGGCAAAACAACGCTTTTTAAAGCTATAGACAAAGATAAAGACCAAAGCTATTTTTTAAACCAGCTTACACATAGTCAACTAGAAAAAGCGTTATTCCCGCTTGGCGAGTTAACAAAAACTGAAGTAAGGGAAATAGCAGAAAAGTATGGGCTTGAATCAGCTCATAAAAAAGACAGCTTTGATGTGTGCTTTGTTGGTAGC
>CATKXA010000115.1 GCA_949840475.1 uncultured Thermoanaerobacterales bacterium
TGGGGCAGTGGAAAAGATAATAAACTAGTAAAAGGTTCTAGTGATTTTATTGGAGAAAGCCCAATGAGCGAGCCAGAGGTACAGGCATTAGCACTTTTGACGGCAAGCGAAAAACCAGTTCTTTCAATAAGCTATCATGCAAAAGGCGAGGAGATTTATTATCAGTTTTTTAATAAAGAAGAAAACATTAAAAGAGATAGCAAGGTGGCAAAAATCTTTGCAAAGGCTTTAAGGTATAAAATAAAAAACACTCAAGACTACAGCAGTGGCGGGTATAAGGATTGGTGCATACTAAGGCATGACATTTGTTCGCTCACAATAGAGGTTGGAAGCGACAAGCTTAAGCACCCAATAAAACCAAGTGCAATCGGGCAAATTTATAAGCGAAATAAAAATATAATCTATGCGTTAATAAAAGCCAACAAGCTTTTTAACTAGAGGAGCAAATATGAGTACTCAAGAAGAATATATGAGAGAAGCTTTAAAGCTTGCCGCTTTAGCTGAGCGAAAAAATGAAGTGCCAGTAGGAGCAGTGATTGTTTATAATGGCAGGATAATTGCACGTGCCTACAATAAGCGTGAAAAGAGCAAAGATGCAACAGCACATGCCGAGATTATTGCAATTAAAAAGGCGTGCAAAAAGCGAAAAGATTTTAGGCTCAATGGTGCTGACATATATGTGACGCTCGAGCCTTGCGTAATGTGCGTTGGGGCATGTATGAATGCGAGGATAAACACTATTTATTTTGGTGCAAGCATTAACAAACAAAACGCAATTACAGCTAGTGAGCTAATTGAAAAAAGTGAGCTTAACCACAAGTGTAATATTCAAGGCGGGGTGCTTGAAAAAGAGTGCTCAGAGCTCGTTAGTAATTACTTTAAAGAAAAGCGTAAAAATAAATTCAAGTATAAATAAAATTGACAAAGCCATAATTTATTATTAAAATACAATTATGGAAAACAACATAGATTTATTAGAAACAACAATAGAAGCAGAACAAACAGAAGAACAATCTTCTGACTTTTTTGATTTAAAGATTGTTGCGGACGGAAAACTTGATACAAAATCTGAACTTTTAAAAAGAGATACGTCAGAAATTAACGTGTCTTGCATAATATTGCTTACTGATTCACCTAAGCTAAAATGTGAAAATAAAAGTTATAATTTAGACGTTCTTGGCAACCCTATGTATACCTATGTTACGAGAGCGTGTCCTGTTATGCCTAAATGTGTAGAGTATATGGGTGAGAATATTATTGAGGCAATTAAACCGCACCTAACTAATAGCGAATATACCTTAGTTCTTTACTCTGACACTCCACTTATCACAAAAAAGAATATCCTTAACATTTTAGACTTCGTTAAAACAAAAGGACTAAATGTTTGTAAGCTCACTCGTGGTTTTGTTTTTAAGACAGACTACATAAAAAGAGTTGATGAAATATATGCTCCTTCGACTTATTATTTTGAAGAAGAAGACTTTATGATGGCGGTTACTTATAAACAACTACATATAATTTCTGAAATC